>CAYGYN010000032.1:0-4522 GCA_964354195.1 Candidatus Woesearchaeota archaeon
AAAATACAGAAAAAATCTTTAATGAAAGTTTTGATGAGGTTGAGGATTTTATTTTAAATAGAAATGTTTTTCCTAAATATACCGCAACATTCCAATACCCTGACTATGATGTTGATGGAACATACACTTTAAATGTGAAAAGTGTTACTTGGCCACTAAGTGATGAATGGAATTTAGATATCCAATCAATTGCATTTGAAAATTATTTAACAGAGATACAAACTATTGCGGAATTATTAGATAGATATAAAACCAATTTAATATCTAGATTTTTAACTACAGGATCATTAAAAGACTTTGACACTCCAGACCAAAAAATGGAAAAGGTCTTACAAATCTATGGTAGAAGTTTTGATGAAACCAAAAAATTTATAGATGCCTTGGCGTATATGAATTCTGTGAATTATATCGTAGGTAATGACATACCATCACAATTATTAATAAATTTAGCACAAACTATTGGGTTTAATAGTAATGTTTCTCCAATAACAAACGACCAATTTCTAAGTACAATATTTTCAACTGAAAATACTTCGGCATACGAAGGAATGTCAAAACCAATGACACCAACTGAATTAAACTATCAGTTTTATAGGAATTTAGTTTTAAATGCGGCATATCTATTCAAATCTAAAGGTACTAGAAGGTCAATTGAATTTATTATGAGAATGGTTGGGGCGCCTGACGCATTGATAGAGTTTAATGAAAACATTTATTTGGCCGATGGGCCGATAAACTTTGACGATTTTAGAGATCAATATGTATGTATTTCAGGTAGTACATTATTGGTAGAAAATACGGTACTTAATCCCGCCATAACTTTTAGTATACAAGGTACTGTTTATACAGGGTTTACTGTTTCAAATACAGTACAAACCGTCACATCAACATTTGACGACTTTCCAATTTATGAAAACGGATACCCAAAAACGGTTAAAGACAGTGCGAATTATTTTTTCCAAAAAGGAGCGGGATGGTTTGAACAGACACCTGAACACACATCAGAAGAAGTAATTGATAATGAAAATTCAGTATTTAGTGGAAATAACGTCTCTTTAGTCACCAAATTTAAACCTTTCACATACGGACAAGATTGGCTTGATAGGTTTAGAAAGTTTCCATTTATGACAAATGTTGGGTACAATTTAGTAAGAACGGTTGATAACACAAAATCTTGGCCAACCGGCCAAGTCGGAATTAGAAAAAATGGTTCAGTAACTGCTCCGACATATTATAGAATTGAAGATGATAGATTGGCAATTAACGTTAAAAACATTGACCTTTATTTAAATATGGGTCAGGGTATTACTTATGATGTTTGGGAACAATCAGTTTTATATAATTACCCAATACCAAGTACCGGTTTAACTGCGCCGTACCCAAGTCCTGGTGATACCGATTGGACAGTTATTAATCCAAAACCAAATCAAAAAACATTTTTTGAATTTGCTCAAACATTCTATAATAATTTAATTAACGTTAGAAACAGACAATATATAAGTGATGGAAAAACAGGAGGATATCCGGCACTACAATCAATTTTTTGGAAATACCTTCAAAGTGAGGAGTCAATGAATATTCCTTCAAACAAATTTACATATCAAAAAATGATTGATTTTACTTTGGCTCTTGGTGATTATTGGATTAGACTTGTTGAACAATTTGTTCCTGCAACAACCATTTGGAATACGGGACAAAAAATGGATAATAGTATTTTCCATAGACAAAAGTTTGTTTGGAGAAGACAAAGGGGTTGTACTTTTATTCCTGTAAATTGTATTCCTTGTACTTTTAATGGACAACCTTTTGGGTATGATTGTATAGATCAAACGTTAAAATGTAGTTTAAGTATAGGGCAAAATTATGGATCAGGAGCCTTAGGAACCGCATTAAATAACTTATTAATAGATCAAGGTTATAATCAAAACCAATGTGATTTAAACGGAATGAAAAGTTATTGGTATGTTGATGTAAGATTAGACGACGTTTCCTTAATACAGGAGCAGTTCTATACTGGATATGGAAGTGTGGACTATCCAACACAATCAACTATTCTTAATTCAATAAATGAAAAACTTGAAGGTTTATATGTTTATGGAATGAATTACTTTTTTGCTGGCAATACTTTAGTTGTTAGTAATAGTACGTGTTATGATGATTTTACAAATAAAAAACTGTATTTAAATATTGGTATTATGATAGACATAAACTGTAATAATGACGGAGAATAATGGCTTGTGTATCGGGTTTAACGAATGGGGTTTATAGTTACGTAGATTGTTGTGGATTATTACAAACGGGAGTATCTTTAGGTCAGAGCATATGTTTAGATGAATCTTTTACTGGTACTTCATTTGGTGTTTATATTGCCACAGGACAAACGTGTACCCAAGATTGCAATCAAGGAACTTTAAGTTATAGTTTTCAAGTATCGGGTGTTTGTGATACGGGATTAGGAACTGTAGAAATCGCAGCATTTGGAGGTATACCTGGATACACTATGGATCCAGTGACACCTTTGGGAAGTGGTTTGTCTGCACAAACGGGTAATGGGCCTTTTACATTTACTGGATTAACAGGCGGAACGTATGTTTTCAGATTAAATGATTCACAAGGATTACAAAACAATGAGTTATATATAAACACGATCATATCTAATTGTTTTGTTGCAAACGTATATAATGTTTCAGGATCAACTTGTGGTGTAAGTAATGGATATGTTAATATAACTGCAACTACAAGTGCGTCCCCATATACCGTTATAGTTTATAAAGACGGGGGAGTATTTGATGTCTCAACGTCACCGACATTTCCTGTAACGTACAGTAATTTATCATCTGGCGTTTATTATGCTACGGTTTTTGATTATGGATCTGTAACCGCAAACACTGAAAATTTTGTAATTAATGAAAGTGTTGGGGTTGATTTTGGTTTTTGGAAAGTTAATACTTCAAATTGTGTAATAGATAAAGGTAAACTTGCGGTGACGGGATTAACGGGAACCGGACCATACACTTTTTTATGGAGTAATAATGAAACCGATCAATTAATAACGGGACTAACGCAAGGGACTTATAGTGTTACAGTAACGGATTCTTTAGGTTGCTCAACCACAAAGTCCGAAGTTATTGGAGCTGCGGAACCTATTGGTCTTGGGTTTTTGGAAGCAAATAACCCATCTTGTTTTTCAAATGACGGGTCTTTAACTTTTACATTAACAGGTGGAACTGTTCCGTTTTATTATTCTGCATCTACCTATGAGGTGGGTTATACCTTATCTGATACATTTACAATTTCAAATTTGGCTGGCGGAGCATATCAAGTATTTGTGAGAGATGCCAATTTTTGTAATGTAATGTTAAACGGAACTTTAAATTCTGTTAATGGTTTTAATGTTGTTGATATTGCAACGACACAATCGTCTTGTAATCAGACAAGTGGTAAAATTAAAATAGACATAGAAGGTGCGAATAATTATTATACGTATGCGATTTCGGGTTTAACCACAAACTACACAAACGGGGTAACAACACAAAGCCAAACACATACCTTTACTGATTTATCAAATGACACTTATTTATTAGTTATATCAGGTGCTGGAACAAATTGCAGTTATAGTGAATTTATTACAATATCTTCTGTTGAAAAGTTTCAAGTAAATTATACCGCAACGACAGCTAGTTGCGCATTGAATAACGGTACAATTAGTATTGAGGTAGGAACGGGCTATACGGGAGTATTGGATTATGTTTTAAGTGATGGGCAATCAATTATAGATACCCCATCAACCGCATACACATTTAGTAATTTAGTTTCGGGTCAATATACATTAAGTGTTACGGATAATGAAAACTGTACCGTAACTAAAGATTTTGAAATTACAACGACGGGTGAATTGGCATTTATAGTAAACGCAGTTGATTGTACCGGAACAAATGATGGATCTGCAAGTGTAATTGTAAATAAAGGGAACCCAACCTTTAATTATGAATGGTCTGATAATGTACCAGGGAATCCAACGGGATCAACTGTCACAGGCCTTTCAGGAGGGACGTATACCGTCGTAGTTATAGATAGTAACGGATGTAGTAATAAACAAACATTTGATATTTTATGTGGTAATAGTAATATTGTTTCTTATCAGATTGTCAATCTTTGTGTAAATGAGTTTAATACCTCATCGGGAAATAAAAGAGGGTTTTCTGAAATGTTAAATGAAGGGTTTTTAGATTTATCAAATAAATATACAAATTGTGTATTAAGTTCTGCAACATTTAATTGTAATATAGACATTAATGGAAGTGCATATACGCAATCTTTTTATACTACAACCAATTTCAGTAATGTTCCTAGTGACGCATTATGGCAAACAACAATAGAAAGTATATTATCATCAATTTCTGAGATTGGTTCGTATAATGTTAATTTAGTTAATAATACATTACAAATTAATTCTAATTGTGATGGGGATAGTGATCCATTGGGTGGTAAACCAATTACAATTGAATTAGAAATTGATTAT
>CAYGYN010000033.1:0-20231 GCA_964354195.1 Candidatus Woesearchaeota archaeon
CGAAGAGGAAGAGATAAGGGCTGATGAAGCTATTATAGACAATGATGGCATATACCAAATAATAGATTATGAAGGAGAGAATCTTGAAGATTATGAAGCTAAAAGAGCTAAACTTTCTAAAGTTGGGATGGGTTACATACGCATTGGCCCTCATGTAAAAAATGAACTTCCAGCTGTAATGGAGAATATAAGAGCAAATGGATTCCAAAGCGGAAATTATCAGGAAACAAAATGAAAAAAAATGGCAAAAACAATCTCCATCAAGGGCAAAAGGTATGAAATTAGAATTGAAGAAAAGAAACTAGTTAATGTAGAGAACTCCAAAGACGAACTTGAAATCTCAGACGAAGAACTTGATTATTTCAGGCAGATTGCCGGAGGCAAGGGATAAAATGGCAAAGAAAAAAATCCTATTCATAAGCCATTGCGACGAGCCAGCATACTGCTGTGGAAGGATAGACTCGCACAGAGGGATAGACTATTTATGGATTGTCAAGGCGTTGTCGCAGAAATATGATATGCACACATTCCACGATTTGGGGTTTTCGCATTTGCAAGGGCAATTCCCTTTATCAGAGCACTATCTTTTTCTAAGGAAAATATTTGACGGCTTAGCTTGCGGCAAATATGATTATGATGCGCTTGTCATGAATCCCTGCAGAGAGCATGATTTGGAGCACCCGAGAGGAAAACACAGCAATGAGGAGTTTTTCGCCGGCAAATATGCCTCTTTCCTAAGAATGACAAGACAATTGAAAACAGCCAGGCCTGATTTCCCACTTATCGTATATTCCACTACAATTGATTTTATGTGGGTAGTCGCGCAAAAAATGTTCCATGATGCTGGTGTTGATATGCTCATAAGAAGAGAGGATAGCCTGAGAGAAAACATAAAAAATGTCAAAGGCGGCCTGAGTTCCCTCCTTAAGGGGCAAAAAATTAATTTGGAGAGCGCATTAAAATGACAGTAAGAGTAATCCCATCGCTTGTCCTTTTAGCCGAAGATGATTACGATTTGGCAGAAAGATATGAAAGAGAGCTGCATGCTGCAGATTTCAATGTCTGCACAGTAGATAACGGGGAAGAATTATACTTTAGCGCAAGAGTTTTTTTGGATTTAACATCACATCTCAGGGGATTAAAGATGATTGTATCTGATACGAAATTGCCGAGAATAGACGGAGACATGGCTTGCGAAGAAATTATTAAACTGAATGGAGAAGAGAGATTTGGCGATGAACCTAATAAAGTATTGATTGTTGGAATGTCAACCATAAAGGATAATGACAAGAAATGGATAGGACTTGCCCATGATTTTTTCTGGAAAGGGAGCATAGATGATTTAGGAACAAAAGTAAAGCTGCTTTATGAGCAATTCCAAAGAAACCCTGACATGCTTAGATATAAGGTATTTCCGAAACACTAAACTAAAATGGACACAATAATACTTGCAGGCGGTTATGGAGAAAGGCTTTATCCACTGACAAAAAACAAAGCTAAAGCCCTCCTGGAAATAGGAAAGGATGGCAAGCCTCTTCTTGCTTATACATTAGAAGCATTGAATCAATTTTATGAAAGAAAGAGAGGAACATGCTATCTGACTGTGAATAAAAAATTCCATCAGGACTTTCTGGACTTTTCTTATCCAACAAAAACAAAATTCAACCTGGAATTAGTTGTGGAAGATACGACACCGGAAACTAAGCCCGGAACAATAGGAGCGATAACGAATATATTTAATTCCTGTCCTGAAATCCGCCGAAATAACGAAGTCATGGTGATAGCAGGAGATTCTCTCTCTTCTCTCAGACTTAGAGATTTATATGATGCATACCTCGCAGGCAATTACATGTCAGTCATTGCAGCTTATAGAATTGATGACCCAAGAAAAGCAGGACTCTATGGTTGTCTCAAACTGGAAAAAAGAAACCGCCACAGCATAAGAAAAGTTCTGGGAATTTCAGAAAAGCCCAAGCACCCAAGAATGCCTGCATTTGTAAACACCACACAATTCATCCTCGACGTTAGGGCTTTGGTAGGATTGTATGCATATTCCTCCAAACCGCGAAAGGGAGAATTTTTCAACTGGCTCATAAGAAGAAACAAATTTCATGTGAACGCCCTTATTTTCAACAGCCCCGGCAGTTATTGGTTTGACATTGGGGACAAAGATTCTCTTAAAGAAGCAAGAAGATTCGTAGAGGCTAATCCTTCCATCTCTTCTCAAAATCCTTGAGAAATGCAGAGAATTCTCCTTTCTTTATCGCCTTTCTTGCTTCTCTTACAAGGCTTTGCAGGAAGTGAAGATTATGATAGCTTGCCAATCTTAATCCAGCGCCTTCCTCTTCCAAGAGAAGATGCCTGATGTAGGCTCTTGAATACCTCTTGCATACAAAACAATCACAATTCTTGTCAATAGGATCCTTATCTGTCTTAAAACTTGCATTTTTTAAGTTAATTCTTCCTTCTGATGTAAAAATTCCTCCCCTTCTTGCATTCTGCGTTGGAAATCTTGAGTCAAATATATCAACTCCCCTGCTTATTGCTTCCAAAACCTCGAGAGGTTCTCCAGCGCCCATAAGATAAACAGGCTTTTCATCAGGAATTATTGACTTTGCAACCTCAATCATCTTGTATTCATCTTCTTTTTTTTCACCTAGAGCCAAGCCCCCTATCGAATAGCCATCAAAATCAACAGAAATAATATCTCTGGCAGAAATCTTCCTCAAATCAGGATAAATTCCCCCTTGTATTATGCCAAAGAGCAACTGCCTTCTCCCTGGTTTGAGACGTTCTTGCAATTTATTATGATGGTTCCTGCATCTTTTTGCCCATCTTGCTGTTTGCAGCACAGCCTGCCCGATTGCTTTCTTCGAGTGAAATAGCAGAGGCATTGTATCAAGGCACATTGCAACATCACTTCCCAAATCAAGCTGTATTTCCATATCTTTTTCTGGTGTGACAAAAACTTGCTGGTTATTATAAGGATTCCTAAAAGTTACCCCTTCATCCTTTGATCCAATATATAATCTTGGGGAATACATCTGGAAACCGCCAGAATCAGTAAAAACAATCCCATTAAAAGACATGAATTTGGCAATTCCTCCCATCTTCTTAATAAGTTCGCAACCTGGGCGCAAAAACAATACAAAAGCATTTGAAATAACTGCTTTTGCTTCCATCTTGTGCAAGTCGCATGCAGAAATATGCTTTACTGCAGTCTTAGTGGCAACAGGCATGAAAAAAGGAGTTTCTATCTTGCCAGATTTAGTTGACAATGTTCCAACACGGGCTTTGGTCTTCTTGTCATTGTGTTTTATTATAAAAATCCTGCTTGCCATAAATAGACGAATACAAAGGGTATAAAAACCTTTTTTAAGCTCTCCTGAGTCTTATAGTTGCATGTGGTACAGCCTTGATAAAAAAGAGGTTTTAGCAGAGCTCAAAACAACTGAGAATGGCTTAACAGATGAAGAAGCAGCCCTGCGCCTCGAGAAATACGATAAGAATGAAATAAAACAAATCATAAAAATCAATCCTTTGCTTATTTTCCTGCAGCAATTCAAGTCAGTCTTCATAATTATTTTGCTGGCAGCAGCTCTTTTCTCCCTGTTAATCCAGCATTACATTGACTTCTCAGTCATTCTTGCTATAGTTATCATAAACTCTGCAATTGGTTTCTTCCAGCAGTACAAGGCAGAAAAAACCATATCTGAGATGAAAGAGATGCTTGTTCCAATTATTAAGGTAACACGAAATGGAATTCTCAAAGAAATCTCCTCACTTGAACTTGTTCCTGGGGACATTATCTCTGTCTCAGAGGGGGATAGGATAACAGCAGACTGCAGAATCCTTCATGAAAATGAGCTGCAAACTAATGAAGCCATCCTTACAGGAGAGAGCTTCCCCCAGAACAAGTCATCAATAATTCTGCCAGTCGAAACAATACTTGCTAACAGGGAGAATATGATATATACCGGCACAATAGTAGCAAATGGAAGCGCAAAAGTCATAGTTGTTGCAACAGCCATGGATACTGAGTTTGGCAAGATTGCATCTCTTGTACAGGAAATTAAAACAAAAAAGACTCCTCTTGAAGAGAAGCTTGACTCTTTCTCCAAGAAAGTTGCAATCATAGTGCTTGTACTTGCTGCAATAACTGCCACAATAGGCATCTTCCGCGGCGAAGAAGCATTTGGAATGATTCTTGCAGGAATTGCTCTCGCAGTCTCCGTAATTCCTGAAGGATTGCCTGCCGTTATCGCAATAACTCTTGCTCTTGCAATAAGAAGGCTAAAATATGAAAACGCCCTGATTAGAAAACTGCCAGCGGCAGAGACCCTTGGCAGAGTTACTGTAATTTGCACAGACAAGACAGGAACATTGACAGAAGAGAACATGTCTGTCACAAACATCTTTTGCAATAATCAATTCTTCAGGATAAACAGCAACGAATTTTATAATAATGAGAACAAAATTAATCCAAGAAGCAGCAAGGAGATTATTGCTCTCCTAAGAAGCGGAGTTCTATGCAATAACGCAAGGGTTGAAATTGAGAATAATGATGTGAAGCTATTTGGAGACCCTACGGAAAAAGCTCTTTTGTTCTCAGCATATAAGGCGCAGCTAATAAAGAAAGAAGAAACAGAAAAAGAGCCCAGAATAAAAGAGTATTCATTCTCTTCAAGCAGAAAGATGATGTCTATTGTTCGAGAGCATAAAGGCAAGTTCATTAGTTATGTCAAAGGTGCTCCGGATACAATACTCAAGAATTGCAGCCAGGAGCTTAAGAATGGAAAAATCATGGTTTTAACTCCAAAAAGGCGCACAGAGCTTCTGTCTGTCTATGAAACCATGGCTTCAGAAGCGCTCCGCGTAATTGGATTTGCATTCAAGCCAGTAACTTCGAAGTTTAATCAGGATATGGCTGAATCGCATCTAATCTTCCTCGGATTCCAAGGAATGCTGGATGCGCCAAGAAAGGAAATTAGAACAGCAATAGCTGACTGCAAGAGCGCAGGAATAAAAGTCAAGATGATTACAGGAGATTCTCTTCTGACTGCTCAGGAAATCTCAAAGAGGATTGGGCTCGGGGGCGAGGGCATAGAAGAATCGGAGTTGGAAAGGCTCTCTGAAATTGAATTTGATACATGTGTCAAGCAAAAAACAATATTTGCCAGAATAACTCCTGAAACCAAACTAAGAATAGTAAGGAGCCTGAAAGCACAAAAAGAGATTGTTGCAGTTACTGGCGACGGCGTGAATGACATTCTTGCTCTCAAAGAAGCCCATATCGGCGTTGCTATGGGTGTCCGTGGTTCTGATGTCGCCCGCGATGTCTCTGATATTATATTATTAGATGATAATTTCGGCACAATTGTCCAAGCCATAAGAGAAGGGCGAAGAGTCTATGATAACATGAAAAAATCAATCAAATTCCACCTTGGAGCAAATGCAGGTGAGCTCCTTCTTGTTTTACTTGCTTTAGTTATGTATCTTCCATTGCCAATGCTTCCGCTGGCAATCCTATGGATGAACCTTATCACTGACTCATTGCCGAGTTTGGCTCTAACTGTTGAAAAAGAAGAAAAAGACATAATGAATAGAAAACCAATAAATCATGGTGATAGCATATTGGGAGGAATATGGAAATTCACATTGATAGCAGGCATTATCCTGTTTATTGCTGCAATCACAATATTCCTTGTCTATTACAAGCAGGATCTTGATAAGGCAAGGACAATGGCGCTCACAACAGCAGTATTTTATGAGATGTTCCTAATCTTTGCCTGCCGTTCTGACAAGAATCTCTGGGAAATCGGCTTGTTCAGCAACAAATCTCTTGTATTTGCTGTAGCCATAGCAATAATTCTGCAGATTATTGCAATATATACGCCTCTTTCCATTGTGTTTGGACTAAAGGCATTATCGCTGGCAGAATTTGCAATAGTCACACTATCATCATTATCTGGGTTTGTATTCTTTGAGTTCATGAAAGCCCTGAAGGTGAAGATATAGAAAGATAAGCCTCTACCGAGACTTGAACTCGGAACCCCCACCTTACCAAGGTGGTACTCTAACCAGTTGAGCTATAGAGGCATGAATCAGAAAACAAAAAACACTATAAAAATATAACTATATCAGGGCATCCAATCAACATTTACCACATAACTTGTCACAGAAACTGCATTATGCGCGAGCTTGAAGAACCATCCATAATATGAGTTCATGAATGTATTGAAAGCCCCAGAACTTCCCATATACATGTTGTTATTGCTTATTATGAAGAAAGCTCCGACAAGTAAAAAGAAGATTATGAAAATTGCTATTTTCATGGTGCTGCAGTTAGATTAGAAGCGCCCCAGTCTTGATGAACAGCATAGCCTGTAATTGAGCCCATGTTACCGAATAAGCTTGCACACCATGAATAATATGCTCTTCCCAAACCGACGAATCCTTGATATGTAGTCAAATCAGGCCTTGCCACAAACCAGACATAACCCAATGTCCCAAAGAAGAGAACAAGCACCAGAATAAGAGCAGTTAACTTTGTCTTCGCCCCAAATTCTCTGAATTTTATGCTCACTATTACAATTATAGTCAGCACAATTATCAGCAATATCCAATTCACCATCTTGTTTACCTCTGTTCAAGATAATCAACTTGCGTATAAAAACCTTGCTAAGAAAAGGAAGATTTCAGAGAACTATAACTTTAACATAACATTGCCAAACCCATTCAACTCAGTTTCAAGCTCTCTTAACTTTAACCTCTCTCGAAGAGCAGGAGGAGCTGATTGCAGAAATTCTACAGCTCTCTCTGCATTCTCATAATGCCCAGAAACATAAGCTAATACTGCCCCAACCTTGTCTTTTCTAGCATCCCTCAATTTCTCAAGAGAATCTCTCAATAAAGCATATTTCGCAGCAATTTCAGAAACAGATTCATCATTATATTTCATAGGCATTTTTATCAATTTCCGTTTTTATACATTTGTATAGTTTATTATTATATCCCTAAAGACAACCTTTAAAAAAGTGCAGTGTTAAAGTAAATTATAGCCCCTTAGTATAGTGGTCAAGTACGATGGCCTCTGGCGCCGTAAACCGCGGTTCGAATCCGCGAGGGGCTATTTCGCTTGCCGAAGGATTGAAGCCCGCAGCAAAGCGAGGAGCTTCAAGGCGAGAGCAAGTCGAAATTAATCGTATTCGTTCTGCAGGGCTATTCTTCTCAATCTAAATCTTTAAAAACCATCTTTAGATATTAACAAAATGGCAAATAAAAAACCAGTACTGAAAGTAAAATACAAATTTGGAATGGCAAACCCTTGGGAAGTCTTGCGCCCAGAATCAGAAGAAAGATATCATGGGCACGGGAGAAAATACTCCATCAACCAGCTATATTCCTTCCATACAAATGCGAGAAGAGAATTTTATTTTGTATTTGACTCTGCACAAGAAAAACGAAGATATATAGAGAATTTAAGGGCTTACAAAACCTGTATAATTAAAAAAAGAGCAATATGGGAAAAGGAGCAGGAAGATAAGAGAAAAGCGCATGAAGCAAAAGTAAAAGAAGGGGGCTGGAAATTGAAAGCAGATACCCTTGTGCATGATATGAGGCAATCCCACGAAGAGGAATAACCTTAAATATGAGTTCTATATCTTATAATTATGGCAGAAAAGGAGCTAGGCACTGTCTTTGACTACTTCGCAAAAGTAGGCGTTGCTGCAATAAAACTTGTCGCCCCACTCAAAGTTGGCGACAAGATAAAGATAAAGGGCGCAACAACAGACTTGGAGCAGACATTGGAAAGCATGCAAATGCACAACAAGCCAGTTGAGGAAGCGGATGCAGGCGATGATGTAGGCATAAAAGTCAATGACCGTGTAAGGAAGCACGACAAGATTTTCTTGGTTGAATAAGAAGCTATATAAAGCAGTTATCCGCTAAATCAAAATGAAAAATAGAAATGTAGGTTTCCTGATTATTGGAATTTCAATTGTAATGGCAATATTAGTCTATATCTTCAACAAAGGCTTGAAAGACATTGTCTCAGCAACATGCTCTCATGGTCCAACCTGTTCAATGTATTCAACAATTTCAATACAAACCTGGATAAGCCTTGCGATAACAGCCCTTGTCTTGCTAATTGGCTTGTTCCTTGTTTTCTCAAAAGAACAAGAAAAGATAGTATTGAAAAGAATCCAAGCAAAAGAAGCAAAAAGAAAACCAATAAATTACCAAGTTCTCGACAAGGAAGAAAAAACAATTGTAAAAGCCCTTGAAGCAGCCCAAGGAACTCTTTTCCAATCAGATATCGTGGAAAAAGTTGGCTTTGACAAGGTAAAAGTCACAAGAATTCTCGACCGCCTCGAAGGCAAGCAGCTCATAGAACGCAAGCGCAGAGGTATGACAAATGTGGTTATACTCAAATAAAACAGAATTATCTGCACTGCAAACCCAGAAAGTTCATCATCCCATTCTTTAACCTGTTGCTCCCCTCATTTAAAGTTATAGTTATTAATTCTTCAGTTTAAAGGTACGAAACTAGTTTCATACATTCTCTTAAAAGGTATTACTTTTTCACTTTCTTAACTAAATTCACATGGAGGTGAACAAAAATGAAGTTATGGATAATAGCAGCCATTGTTATGGGTGCGCTTGTTATTGCATCGCTCGGCGTGGTAAGTTTTGTCAAGGCTGATTCCCAAAAAGAAACAGCAAAAACAACGCAAACCCCCGCCCCAAGTTGTGGCGCTAACGGCGGATGCAGTGCAGGCTGCTCACATTCCAGTTCTTCAGGACAATGCGGATGCGGAGAAAGCTGCGGTTGTTCAGGAGCAAATGGATGTGGCTGCAAAGCAAGACAATAAACAAAACAACCAAGAAAAAGGGGAGAACTTAAAAACTTCTCCCCCTTATTTATTTTTATGGATTATTACGAATATCCTGAAGAAGATTTGATAGAAATGATAAAATCAGGCAAGGTTTTTGTCTATCCGACAGATACAGTCTATGGCTTGGGCTGCAATGCGTTAAACGAGGAAAGCGTGAGCCGAATCAAGCTGATAAAAGCAAGAGAAAAGGAGAAACCCCTTTCAGTCATTGCCCCTTCAAAAGAATGGATAAAAGAAAACCTTATTATCGACAAAGTAGAAATTGATAAATACCTCCCAGGACCTTACACCCTCGTGCTTTGGAAAAAAGACAAGAACTTCCTTAGCAATGTTTCTTCAGATACTTTAGGAGTAAGAATACCAAACAGCCAATTCACAGAATTAATAACAAAAGCAGGAGTGCCATTCATAACAACCTCTGTTAATTTAAGCGGGGAAAAACCAGCAGCCTCTTTGTTTGAAGTAAAGACAGAAATCCTTGACAACGTGGACATTGCCCTTGATGGAGGCACTCTCCCAGGAACTCCCTCAACAATAATAATGCCTGATGGCGAAGAGCTTAAAAGATAATTAAGAAACTTTCTTCAACCTGTACAAATTCTTAGGCTTATCAAGAGAATAAGCTCCCCTTGGAACCTCGTTAGATAACTTGGAAAGAAATATTCTTCTCATATCAGAAGAACCCATCTCCTTTAACATCTTATCCCTTGAATACTCATCCAGCAGAGCATAACCCTCGCCCTTGGGAAGAGGCATTGCTGCAACACAAGCATAAGGAAGTCTCAATCTCTCCTGCAATACTTCTATACTTGTTCCTTTTCTAAGCTTTATTCTTTCTGCCATAAATCACTAAATCACCTCCCTCTTTTATATCTTTTCAAATTAGATAACAATAATTCTTTTAAACCCCAAATAATCACCATTAAAATGCCAACCCCATTAACTTCAAAACAACAACTTGGACTAGAATCTGTAAGATTAGAAAGAGAATACCAGGTTGAACCGCAATACAAAGATAGAGTACTTGCTGAAGTTAGGGCTTATTTTGAGAGAACATTCCATAATGCAAGAGCTGACGGAGAAATAATAACTTTCCAATATCACAGCAGGGAATATCAAGTGAGATTAAGCACAGAAAAAGAAACCACACGCACAACTGCAGGATTCCCAGGAGAGGTTGTTACCGGGCATCTCCGCCTCGATTTAAGATTTCCTAATTGGAATGGTTCAAACCAGAGACTAATCAACAGGCTAACAAGAGAAATCCAAGCCCCATGGATAAGAATTGATACCTCAGAATTATAAAAACCAAATTATTAAAAACCCATTTCTTTATCTATTATAACTAGCCCCTGTAGTCTAGTGGTCAAGGACGATGCCCTCTCGAAGCCGAAGTGCGGTTGATGAAACCTCCACTTCAGTTCTCTCAAGAACAGGCTATTCGAATTATTGCCTTCGCATGCCCTAAAAGCATGCTCTCATGGCAATGGAGAACGGCATAAACCCGAGTTCAAATCTCGGCGGGGGCATTTCGTTCACCGAAGGATTAAGGTCCGCAGCTATCAAGCGAGGAACCTTAAGACGAGAGTGAATCGAAATTAGTTATATTCTTCAAGGCAAGAGCAAGTCAGAATTATTCATATTCTAGAAAATTAACTTATTTCACAATCTTCTTATCAGTCTTTCTCTGCGTGACATCTGCATTTTCCTCTTTCTCTTCCAGCTTAGCCTCTTTCTGGGTTAATACTCCAACGCCATTATTTTCCAGAGACTTCTTTGCTTTCTTTGCCATGTAAAACTCGAGGATTTGGAGATTTATATAGCTTTTCAAAAACCTTAAATAATGTCAGTTCTTGGTTCAATTATGGCAGAAAAGAGGGCCCGAGTTAAACTAAATAGAAATTCTATCAGGAATCCGAAACTGCTGATTTATTGCATTCTGGCTGTTGTAGTAACCTCTGCTGTGGGAATGCTGTTTACAGACACCGCGGGCTGGTACCAAGATGTAAAACCAGCAATAACTCCTCCAAACTTTGTATTTCCAATTGTCTGGACAATATTGTTTGCTTTAATTGCTCTCTCAATGTATTTCTCAATCTCAAATGCAAATAAAAAAGATCAGAAAATTCTGATAAACCTATTTGCAGTTAATCTCATACTTAATGTTCTTTGGAGCATCTTGTTCTTTGGAATGCATAATCCGCTTGCTTCGTTCATCGATTTGGGGATTCTCCTGCTTTCTATACTTACTCTGATAAGAACAACATGGAAAATAAGCCAACTTTCATCCTGGCTGCTCTTACCATATGCAATTTGGGTCTCTCTCGCAGGCTTTCTTAATTATGTTATTCTCTTCTATTCCTTTTTCTGATTTTTTCTTGATTTTCCGTCGGTAGAAGTTCAGCTAAATAAAGCTTAAATAATCTGATTTGTCTTGAATTTAATGGTTGAAGAGGAAATAAAACAGGAAGAGGAGAAGAAATCTCCAGATGAAGCAAGTTTTCTTGGCGAAGCTTTTGTTGAGTTAGGAAAAATGATTGGAATCCCGGGTCTTGAAGAAAGAAAAGACAAAAAAGAGGTTCAGGCAACAATAACTCCGCAGAAATTAGCTGCAAGATTAGACAAGGAAGAACTGTTTAACATCCTAAAGCTTATAGCGCCTGGAACTAATTTCAGGACAGGCATAAATTCCATAGTGCAGGCAGGCAAAGGCGCCCTGATAGTGGTGGAAAATGACTATCTTACCCCATTGCTTGATGGCGGCTTCCGCGTAAACTGCAGGTTCACTCCCCAGAGGCTGGTTGAACTAAGCAAAATGGACGGCGCAATAGTCTTATCCAAGGACTTGAAGAAAATTAGTAATGCAAATGTCTTATTAACCCCTGACAGTTCAATAAAAACCCATGAGACAGGCACAAGGCATAAGGCAGCAGAGCGTACAGCCAAGCAGATAGGGGGAATGGTTATTGCAGTCTCTGAAAGAAGGCATGAAATAGTTCTATTTTACAAGAATGCAAGGCATATTGTAAAATATACAGCAGAACTTCTTAGAAAAGCCAACGAGCAGATGCAGATGCTGGAGAAGCATCGAGAACTCTTTGATTCAAACCTTGAGAAATTAAATCGTTCAGAGATGAGAAACTCATTGAACTTGAATCATGCAATAAATGTCATCCAAAAAGGCAGAATAATCCAGAAAATATCAGATGACTTGAAAAAATATATCATAGAGCTCGGAAATGAAGGTACGCTTCTAAAAACAAGGCTGAAAGAAATAACCCAGAATGTTGAAAAAGAGACAGACTTGGTTCTCAGGGATTATACAAAAATAGGCTCAAAGAAATCAAAGTTCCTTCTTGACAGCTTGACTTATGATGAGCTTCTTGACCCTGATAATATAAAGCGGGTTCTTGCATATGAGAAAGCAATAAAGACAGATTCAATTAAAGGATGGAGAATATTGTCAAAAACATCGCTTATGGAGCCGGAAATAGCAATGTTAATCAAAGAAGCAGGTAATCTCGGCAAAGCCTTGCACGCAGAGCAGGAAGTCTATAACCAAGTCCTCGGAGAGGATAAAGCCCGCTTGTTCAAGGAAGAAATTGAGAGGATAAAGTTAAACTATTGAACCTAAAAGTTGTTTTCTTATACATATTTCTTTAAAAACATCTGAAAAGGTTAGTTAAGATGGCGAAAGATATATTCCTTGTCTGCCCTGTAAGAGGGATGTCTGAAGAAGAAAAGCAATTTCTTGATGCTTATGTTGCATCGCTTGAGAAGCAAGGATGCACGGTGCACTATCCCCCAAGAGACACAAACCAAGTGGATTCAACGGGAGGCTATCAGATACTTCATGACAATAGAAAAGCACTTATCGAAGCCAAGGAAGTTCGCGTATATTGGAACAAATCAAGCCAGGGCAGTTTGTTTGATTTCGGAGTTTCATTTGGAGAGCATGAAGACAAGGGAAAACCTGTAAGATTAGTTAACAGAAGCGATGTAGAAAAATTGGTGGAAGAGCAAAACAAGAAAGGTATTCCAAAAAGTTTTGAGAAAGTTCTATTGCGTCTTGATGATAAAGCTCGAAGCTAAACTACTAAATTTGTATATGCCCTCTTTGCCAGTCGCGTATTATCTGCAGCGCTGTTCTTCTCTCATCAGTCACTCCGCCTTTCATTAGCATCTTTTTTTCCTGCCCGATTTGAAGCATTATTTCATAGCTATCCCATTCTGCTTCTTCCTCAAGCTTTAAATTATAAAACTTCTCAAGCGCAAGCTTGTTGCTCTCCAAGAACATTTCAATAATCTTGCATGCAAGCAATTCAGGGTTCTTCAATCTATCAGGATTCTTTGCTGCAAGCAATCCCAACTTTATCTCATCTTCTCCATACGGGAAAACACCTGGAGAATCAAGAACATTCAATCCGCCAGCGCGTATTGTTTGAACTCCCCGCGTTGTTCCTGGAATTGGAGACATTTTTGCCTTAGCACGATGCGCCAAAGCATTGATTATTGCAGATTTTCCAACATTTGGATAGCCAACAACCCCAATTTTAGGATTTTCAGCGCCTTTTCTCTTGCCAATCATATACAAAGCATTTCTCAATTTAGACATCCCAAGATTCTTAGTTCCAGAAACAAAAAAAGTCCCTTTATACTTCCTTTGCAGAAAGTGATAGTGCTCCCTCGACACCAAATCCACCTTGTTGAATACAAGCACAAGCTCCTTGTTCATCCGCTTAACAATCACCTCCAAGTCATGATTCCTTGAAAGCCCAGGCATTCTTGCATCAAGCACTTCAATGACTATGTCTGCCTTCCTTACAATATTCTTGACAACGTTCCAATAGTTCATGAAAGAAGGAGGAAAATCTGACTTAAAAAACTTTATAAACTGATTTTTTCTTACCCCAATATGAAGAGAAGCTCAAGACGCTGGAAGAAAAAAAGGCAAATGAGATGGAAATGGCAGCGCAAGCGCCTTAAGAAGGAAAAGCACAGAAGAAAGATGCACAGAATGCGTTCTGTCTAAGCACCGACGATATTTCTATTATAAATATAAATTATATCAATACAAGTATACAAATCTTTATAATAGAAATTCAACAACAAATGTTAATACAAAGGAGAAAAAGAGCATGAGCCAAACAGATATATGGACAGAAAGATACCGCCCTGGCAAGTTTGAAGAAGTTGTCGGGCAGAGCGAGATAATCAAAAGAGTAAAGTCCCTTGTTCAAGCCATGAATATTCCTCATTTCTTGTTTGCAGGCCCGGCAGGCATAGGAAAATCAACCCTTGCATTGATAATAGTAAAAGAATTATTTGGGCCCTCCTGGAAAGAGAATTATCTTGAGCTTAACGCAAGTGATGAACGAGGTATAGAAGTAGTCCGACAGAAAGTAAAGGATTTTGCAAGAACCAAGGCAATAAAAAATGTGCCGTTCAAGGTTATTTTTCTTGATGAAGCAGATGCTCTTACAAGAGAAGCCCAGCAGGCTCTTAGAAGAACAATGGAGAACTACACCAATACCTGCAGGTTTATTCTTTCATGCAATTACTCGAGCAAGATAATTGACCCTATCCAATCAAGATGCGTATCCTTCCGCTTCAAGATTCTTGAGAAGAAAGACATTGCAGAGGTAATTAAGAAAGTTGCTGAAAAAGAAAACCTTAAGATATCTTCTGATGCCTATGAGGCAATCTACGAGGCAAGCGAGGGAGACTGCAGGAAAGCAATAAATCTTCTTCAGGCCACAGCTTCAATTGCATTAGACATAAATGCCGAGATGATTCATATGATTGCAGCATCTGTAAAACCTACAGGCATAAAAGTTATTCTTGATTATGCTCTTGCAGGAGATTTCCTCGCAGCAAGAGATAAGCTTCTAGATGTTATGCTCAAAGAAAGCATTTCAGGAACAGATATTGTGAAAGCAGTTCAGAAGGAAATCTGGAATCTGCAAGTCGAGCCTGAATTAAAAGTGAGACTTACTGAGAAAACAGGCGAAATTGAATTCAGAATGACTGAGGGCTCTGATGAATTTGTTCAGTTGCAGGCTCTCCTTGCATCTTTTGTTCTTGCCGGACAGGGCAAAGTCATCTAAAATGTTCAAGATACAACCAGATGGAAATATTGAGATAAGAGTGAATAGAAGAGAGTTTTCAAAACTAGAAGAAGAAACAAAAGACTTCTTCGAGAACCATATTGTTCTTAATGGTGAAAGTGGAGTCAGATTATTTCTAGGATGCTCACAAAGTGAGATTTTCAGCAGAATTCAATCTAATAATGGAGTTCAAGTCATTGTCCCTGCGGGCGATGATGACAGGATTTATCTGGTAAATCTCTCGGCAGCAGCATCCAGATTATTAAAATCACGCGGCGAGTACACTGCGAAATACGCTCCAAAAGAGAGGGTTGATGCACTTGTCCAAATGTACTTGGAGAATTAACATAAAGAGGTAAAAAATAAAATGCACGCAAATCTCGTCGAGAAATACCGCCCGAAAACATATGAAGACATAGCAGGGCAGGAAAAAGCAATTGATGACATGAAGCACTTCCTCAAGGAATTTCCAAAGAAAAAAGGCATTGTTCTTTATGGCCCTGCAGGAACAGGAAAGACTTCCCTTGCTCTTGCAGCTGCAAAAGCAAACAACCTTGAGATTCTTGAGCTTAATGCAAGTGATTTGAGGAATCGTTTGAAGCTGGAGCAGATAGTACGCCCGGCAAGCGAGCAGCGCAGCCTCTTCAAGCACGGCAAGATGATAATAATGGACGAAGTTGATGGAGTCACAGGCACAGACATAGGAGGCATTCCAGAGCTTCTCAAGATTATTGGAACTACCAGATATCCTATTGTAATGACCTGTAATGACGTCTGGCAGTCTAAGCTTGCCCCAGTACGAGCCAAATGCCATCTTATAGAGATGAAAGCCCTAAGCACTCTTTCAATCCTTGAAATATTAAAAAGGATATCTGAAAAAGAAAATATAAACAAGAATATCTCGTTCTTGAGCCAGATAGCAATAAAATCCCAGGGCGATGTAAGAGCAGCAATCAATGACTTGCAGTCTTATGCCTATGAACACTCTATTTTAGTGGATACAACTGAGAAGCGCAATGTGGAAGAGAATATATTCAACATCTTAAGAACGCTTTTCAAGGAGCGCGGAGACTTCCTCGAGCTCTTTGACAGCACAAAGATGTCCCTGGATGAGATATTTCTCTGGATAGAGGAAAACATTCCACGGGAATATAAAAATGATGCTCTTGCAAAGGCTTATTACGCGCTCAGCAAGGCAGATGTTTTCAGAGGCAGGATTTACCGGGAGCAATACTGGAGATTCCTTATCTACCAGAATGCATTCCAGAGCGCAGGCATTTCATATGCAAAGAAGATGCCCTCCCAGAACTTTACAAAATACGAGACTCCCAAGCGCGTTTTGAAAATCTGGCTCCACAACCAAAAAACAGAAAAGAAAAAAACGATTGCAAAGAAATATGCCCATCTAGTTCATTGCTCGCTAAAACGAGTTATGCGTGATTTTGACCTTCTCCGCCCTGTGCTGAAGAAGCCGGAAGTCCAGAGGCAGATGCAAATGTCAGGGGAAGAAATGGAATTCCTGGCTAAATAATTAATTCAGAATTATCATCCTACAACAAGTTAAAATCATCAAAATCCTTCTTAATTGTCCCAACCCTAGAGATATCAGATAATTCGAAGTTTAATTAATCACATATAGATTAATAACATAAAAGAATAATTATCCGCAGCTTGCTGCAGTTGCAGAGTCGCTTGCAGCATAGCCAAATCCAGGGCTTGGGCTTGCGCCTGACAAGTTCTTGCTACATTCTGATGGGGCTGTCTCAAATGCTCCGCATATTCCAGCAAGATAAGAGCTTGAGCTTCTGCCTGCATTTGATTGAGCGCCATTTATAACAAGTGTAGGCGAACCCTGCACGCCGTATCCTTGGCTCAATGCAGAGTCAACAGCATAATATTCCTTGCTCTTGTTTGTATCCAAGCACTTGTTAAGCTTTGTCATGTCCACGCCAGTTGATTCCAAGCACCCTGCCGAGTCGCTTGCATTCAGGAAGCACTTCAAGTAAGGCAAGAACTTAGTCTTCTGCTCTTCTCTCAGGCATACTTGCGTGTAAGTTTCAGCTTCTTCATCGTCGCCATGCATGAAGTAGTGCACAAATCTTATTGTGCCATTAATCTTTGTTCCAAGAGTTTCCAAAACAGATATAATCCCTTTTTCAGCCTGTGTCCCGTATGGGCAATAAGTCATTACAAAAAGATTAACTTCTGGCTTTACAGACTTTGGAACTTCTGTAGGAGCAGCTTCCGCTGTATCTTCTGCATCATTTGCATCTGCGCCAGGCCCTGTTGCATTCAAAGGAATAGCCTGTGCAACAAGGAATTGCCCATCAAGAGTAACAAGAACAGGTATGTCCTCTCCTTTCAAATTGACTGTTATATCATAAAAGTTAGCATCTTTCGTTACAGATACAAGCTTTGCATCCTCTCCAACCTGTGCCTTTACAAATGTGAGCAAGTTTGAAGTTGCAACATCTTGGCTTACAATATTGCCTGTTAATCCTCCATTACCACTTGCAGGTATCCTGAGAACAAGAACCACAAAAAGGGCTATTGCCAAAAAGAAAGTTGTTATAATCCATGGATTTGCTCTTAATTTCTGCATTGAACTGACAAAGAACCCATCTTCTGTTTTTTCATCTGCCATAAAATCCATAGAAAACAGCCCTTTAAAAACTTTATGAAACTGCACTTGTTATTTTATAAGACAATAATAGCCAACCACGATAACATTTAATAAACAAAAATCCATCTAAATTCATGCCATATGATATAATAATAGGGCGAGACCTGAGCGATAAAAAAAGATTTGGTGACAAAGGTCTGATTTATATCGGCAAGGGTTATGTAAAGATGGGCAATTACACATCGCTCTCAAATAAAATCTGGATGGATGTAGCAAGAAGCCATGTTGTCATGATTGCAGGCAAGAGAGGTTCTGGAAAATCCTACACGCTTGGGGCAATCGCTGAAGAAATCTCAGCGCTTCCGCCCGAGGTTTCTAAGAACATCGCATCAATAATATTTGACACGATGGGAATTTTTTGGACAATGAAATACAAGAATGAGAAAGATCGTGCTTTGCTTGATGAGTGGGATTTGAAAGCGCGCGAACTGCCAGTAAAGGTTTTCGTTCCATTTGGAAGAGTTGAAGACGACAAGACAAAGAATATTCCAATAGATGCCACGTTTGCCCTCAAGTCTTCCGAGTTGGAAGCAGAAGACTGGATAACTGTTTTCAATCTCGAGATGACAAGCATGATTGGAACATTAATAGAAAGAACAATCACTGAACTGCGTGAGAAAACAATGGATTTCACTCTGAAGGATGCGCAAGATGCTTTTGAGAGAGATGATAAAGCAAGCAGGGATACAAAAGACATTGCAATCGCATTATTCAAGGCAGCAGACACATGGGGAATATTTTCCAAAACCGCAGAGGGCACAGAAATTCCTGATTTGGTGAATGCGGGTGTTACAACTGTCCTTGACACCTCGGTTTACAGCTCAATCGGCGCATTTAATATTCGGGCGTTAGTCATCTCACTAATCTCAAGAAAATTATTCAAGAACAGGATGGATGCAAGAAAGGTGGAAGAAATAGAAGCAATCCAGCACGGCGAGGAATATCTCCAATATAAATCCCAGAGGCGGGAGCCATTAGTCTGGATTTTTATTGATGAAGCACATGAGTTCCTTCCAAAAACAGGAAAAACTCCTGCAACAGATGCATTAATCCAACTTTTAAGAGAAGGAAGGCAGCCAGGTTTGTCACTTGTCATGGCAACCCAGCAGCCTGGAAAAATCCATACAGACGCAATGACCCAGTCAGATATAGTTATTTCTCATAGGGTTACTGCAAAGCCGGACATAGATGCATTGAACAGCATCATGCAGACTTATCTTTTGGAAAGCATCCAGCAGCACATGAATGATCTCCCTGCATTGAAAGGTTCAGCCATCTTGTTGGACGACAATTCAGAAAGAATCTATTCAATAAGAGTCCGTCCAAGATTCACCTGGCACGGCGGAGAAGCTCCAGTTGCAATAAAGGCAGAACTGCAGATTTAAGCCCTGCTCTTCAATGCTTTTCGCATAATTAAATTAACAAGTCTTTCGTCTTGGAATGATAATCCTGCATTAAAATGATAAAGCATTCTTCCAGAGTCATCTTCTCCAACAACAGATATCTTAACGTAATCCTTCTTTGCAGATAATCTGCCGAACTTATCTTTCTCAGAAACATAAAGTTTCATGTTTGTCCCTTTGTGCAAATCAAGTGTCCTGCTCGCATCAAGATAGAAATTCTGCTTGCCCGCATACATTGCAACAACGCCCACTTCAAGAGGAGTTAATTTTCCACATGCAATTGCATCACAAACCGCAGATGAAGAGCCTGCGAGAGCTCGAAGATTGCTCTCTGAACTATTCGAGCCAATCAATTTTCCAAAAGCAGCGACACTATCTTCTCCCGAGATAGCAAATCTTCCCTCATAAACCAATTCTCCATCAATTCCAGGCATTCCCTGAACTGGCTCTTCGCGATGAACTACTCTATGCAGTCTATACAGCAATCCGCCCCCTAAGGTTTTAACCTCAACATCAGCTTCATGTTTATGGGCATTGAATCGCGCTGAAATAAAATAATCCAAGCCTGTTGCAACAGCCCCCGGCATCTCGCTCTCATTCAGAGAATATGGATAATCTCCAGAATTTACATCACACAGATTCATAGCTCTCCTGCTAAGCACAATAGCGGCGCAGTTCTGCAGGAATCCGGGCGATATAACCTCGGCAAATCCCTCTATTTTTCTATGAATAGGATTCGGGTCTTTTGTCGCATCAGCAAATTCCTTTGATTGGGATAAAGAAGGCTTAAAAGAATCGTTTTGCACAGCTATATTTAGACCATAAGCTTTCTGAAAAGCTCTTGCTTCATCATTAAGTTCTTCTAAACTTGCCATAAATCACTTTACTAAAAATATGTTTTTAAAGCTTGTTATACTGCATAGGGCATGATAATCGCCTTAGGCGGAAAAGCAGGCTCGGGAAAATCAGTTGTAGCAAAGCTGCTTGCCAAGAAGCTCAAGTTCAAGCACTATTCAATGGGGGATTTGCAGAGAGAAATAGCAGAGCAGAGAAATATCTCAATATTTGAGCTCTCAAAGCTGGAAGAAGAAAATCCAGAGATAGACAAGGAAGTTGATAATCTTCAGATAAGTCTTGG
>CAYGYN010000034.1:0-13977 GCA_964354195.1 Candidatus Woesearchaeota archaeon
TAGCAAAGACAAAGAAACATCTTGGTTGAAGATTATCATCCTGTTTTTTCTTGCCTCATCAGACTTTTTCGAGCTGAAGATACTTGATAATTGCTTGTCGCTCTCCTCAAATGCTTTTACCATCTTCTCAAAAAGCTCCCTCTCAAAGGGAAGCATGTTTTCATAATCTCTCTTCATTATTCCTGTTTCAGCCGCAACAAACACCAGGTTCAGGAGCTTCTTTTTCCTGCGAAGCATCAGCTCCTTGAATATTGCAATCGAATTCTCAAGCTGTTTCTTTGTCTTTGCTATGGAATCTGCAAACAAGTCTCCTTCCTTCGCAGACTGTTCTTTCTTGTCGCTCAGATATTCAGAAGTCTCTTCAAGAAAACTCTTTGGCAGGGTCTGCAAGCCCTCTGAGAACTTCTCTTTCCTCAATATCTCATATAAATCATTGTATGTCAGCATATAAAAAAAATCCAAACCCTCTTTATAAAAATGATTATACTTGAATGTTATCTGGCAAATAAATAGTTCTTCAGCAGGTTCCTTCCAGCAAGTTTCTTGCCCTTCAATCCGTCGCTTTCAATAAATCTCTTCTCGCTGCCTTTCTCCTGAGGATAGATTAAAACAGGCACAGGGTCTGCAGTATGCATCTTTTTCTTGCATGCGGTGGTGTGGTCTGCAGTTAGAATCAATCTCGAGTCGCCTATGAAATCCTTCAAATAAGAAAAGAACTCCTTGTCAAGAATTTCAATCATTTTCACCTTATCATGTGGTTTTCCATCATGCCCAGGCACATCTGTCTCCTTGAAATGAATGTAGAAATAATCAATCTTCCTCTTGTTCCAAAAAAGCATTTTCTTCGCATATTTTATTGCTTCCTCCAAGCCATCATACAAGTTGCCATAAACATCAATGCCGTGCATCTTTGGATATTTGAAACTGTAAACTTTCATTCCAGCAGCCTCAGAAGCCCCTATCTCAAGCGGCATGTATCCCAAAGCCATCCATTTTCCCGCAAGTTTCTTGAATTTAGTTGGTGTATTCCCGGCATCCCTGCAAAGTATTATGTTAGCTGAATAAAGCCCTTTCTTTGCTCTTGCGATATTTATAGGGTGCTTGTCCAAAACCTCAAAGCTTTGTCTGACAAAACTGTTTACAAGCTCCGCAGAAAGTTTGGAATCTTCTTCATCATCCAGAGATTTAGATAAAGTCAGCTTGAAACTGTACAATCCTTGTATTGCAGAACCGCCAGTGCCATAAGCAGGATCAATATTTGATATATTGTCAGAAAATCCTCCCCGGATTACAAGAACCCCTCGATGTTGTATTCCTGGATAAAACTGGAACTTGAAAGGCAGTTTGACTTTTTCATTCACGGCTTTTGCCAATATTCTTGCTTCTTCCGTAGTTAAGGTCCTTCCAGCTCTCCTGTCAAGCACATTCAAGTCATGCATATTATCTATTGTCGCAAAATTGCACCTGAAAGCCAAATCCCCATTCTTTAATTTTATGCCCTGCCCCCTTGCCTCAATAGGTCCACGAGGCGCGAAATTAGGGTCATATCCAAGCAATGAAACAACAGCTGCCGAGGATTCAGGAGCAACCCCTTCCTTGACAGTATAGCAATAATCTATCCTAGATTTTCTTGCAATCTTGTCAAGATTTGGCGTCTTCGCAACTTCCAAAGGAGTTTTGTTGCCCAAAGCAGAACAGGGCTCATCAGCCACCCCATCAAGAATAACAAAAACCCCTTTCATTATTATCTTTCTTCGTCTTGCTATATAAATATTATTACACCTCATACATTCATTACAACCCTAACCCATCAATAACACAGATATCGGATAACAATCCTTATCAGACAAATCAAATATTTTATATACCAAAAAAGGCACATCCAATTATGTTTGAATCACTTAAGAAAAAACTTGCATCCTGGCTCTCAGTCGGGAAAGAAGAAAAGAAAAAAGAAGAGAAAGCCACGAAAGAAAAGGAAAAGAAAGCCAAAAAGGCAGAAAAATCCTTTGTAAAAAAAGAAAAAGAAGACATAATAAGGAAAATTAAGAAAGAAGTTGAGGAATCAAAGGAAGAAATAAAGGAAATAAAAGAAGAGGTTGAAGAGGAGGAAGAAA
The DNA here is from genome assembly GCA_964354195.1 of Candidatus Woesearchaeota archaeon. GTDB lineage: Archaea > Nanobdellota > Nanobdellia > Pacearchaeales > GW2011-AR1 > JAOAJC01. Next base: position 2,118 of record CAYGYN010000034.1, read on the forward strand.
ATCTCGAAGAAATTGAAGAACATATTGAGGAAGAATTAGAAGAAATAGAAGTTCCAAAGCCATCAGAAAAAGAAAATGAAGAAATAATCGAAGAAGAGAAGGAAAAAGTTGAGGAAAAACCAAAAGGCAATTTTTTCTCCAAGCTATTCGCAAAATTATCCTCAATCAAGATAAACGAGGAAAATTTCAATGAGATTTTTTCTGAATTGGAGATAATCCTGCTCGAAAATAACGTCGCTGTTGAAGTTGTTGAAAAAATAAAAGATAATTTAAAAAAAGCCCTTATAGATTTGGAAGTTAAAAGAACAGATATTGACAAGAAGATAACGAATGCATTGAAAGAGTCAATCCTTGATGTGCTGATAGAGCCGCCAAATCTTCTAAAAGAAATAGAAAAAAAGAAAGAGGAGCCATATATTATCCTTTTCTTTGGTATAAATGGTTCTGGTAAAACAACAAGCATTGCAAAACTCGCTCATAAACTAAAGAAAGCCAAAGTTTCTGTAGTTATGGCAGCCGCAGACACATTCCGGGCAGCTTCCATAGAGCAATTGCAAACCCATGGGCAAGCGCTTGGCGTGGAAGTCATAGCCCAGGACTATGGTGCAGATCCTGCAGCAGTTGCCTTTGATGCAATCCAGCATGCAAAAAAGAATCACATTAAAGTCGTTCTCATCGACACAGCAGGAAGAATGTACACTAAGCAGAATTTGATGAAAGAAATGGAAAAAATAGTCAGAATCTCAAAGCCGGACTTGAAAATCTTTGTTGGGGAATCAATAACAGGCAATGATGCAACCGAGCAGGCAAAAACCTTCAATGAAACCGCAGGCATAGATGGAATAATCCTCAGCAAGGCAGATGTCGATGATAAAGCAGGCACAATTCTCTCAGTCTCTTACGTTACAAAGAAGCCAATATTCTACCTAGGTGTCGGACAAAGCTATGATGACTTGAAAGATTTCAAGAAATCAGATGTTCTTAAGCATCTAGGCTTGGAATAAAACCAAAAACATATAATCCTTAAAAACCCACTAATTTTAGTGATATTACCATGTTAGAAAAGCTATCCTCAGTATTGAAAAAAACAACAGACAAGATAGCTAATGCCATCTTTCTCGACAAGAATCTTGTTGAAACCATAGTTAAAGATCTTCAGCGCGCATTGATAGAAGCGGATGTTAATGTCTCTCTAGTTCTTGAACTAACAAAAAAGATAAAGCAGGCCGCATTGGATGAGAGAATTAAGGGAATTGAAAAGAAAGAGCACATAATCAAGCTCCTGCATGATGAGCTAATCAAGCTTCTAGGACAATCAAGAGAAATTAAGCTTGAAAAGCACAATGTTTTCATGATGGTTGGCTTGTATGGCTCTGGAAAAACAACAACAATCTCAAAGCTCGCTGCATATTATGCAAAAAGGGGCAACAAAGTATGTGCAATAGGACTTGACGTTCATCGTCCGGCAGCGCCCGAACAATTGAGGCAGCTCTGCAACAAGCTCGGAGTTGCTTGTTTCATAGATAAAACAGAGAAAGACCCTAAGAAAATCTGGAAAAAGTTTGAACCTGAGTTAAAGGATTATTCCCTTGTTCTTGTTGACACTTCAGGACGAGATGCCCTTGATGAAGCTCTAATCAAGGAAATGAAAGATATTGCAAAACTAGCAAAGCCCACAGAAAGTCTTCTTGTTATGCCAGCAGATATTGGGCAAGCAGCAAAGAAACAAGCACAGGGATTCAAATCAGCAGTGAATATAACAGGAGTTATAATAACAAGAATGGACTCAACAGCAAAGGGTGGGGGAGCTCTTACAGCCTGTGCAGAAGTTCAGTCCCCAGTAGTATTCATCGGAGTGGGTGAGAAACCAGCAGACCTCGAGTTGTTCAATCCTGAATCGTTTCTCTCCAGATTGTTGGGAATGGGAGACCTCCAAGCCTTGATGGATAAAGTCCACTCTGTAATGTCAGAAGAACAAATAGAAGAAACTCAAAAAAAGTTGAGAGAGGGCAAATTCACAATGCATGAGTTCGAGCAGCAGATGGAAGCAATGGGCGAGATGGGAACAATGGACAAGCTTCTATCTCTTATTCCAGGCATGGGTGCAATGAAAGAAAAAATTCCCGAATCAGCAATGGAACAGCAGCAAGCCAAAGTCAAGAACTGGAAAGCAGCAATAAAATCAATGACAAAGGAAGAAAAAGAAGATCCAGAAATTCTTGAAAAACAGACATCAAGAATTCAGAGAATCGCAAAAGGAGCAGGAGTAACAACAAGCGATGTCAGAATGCTCATAAAGCAATATCGAATGATAAAAGAAATGATAAAATCCCAGTCAGGATTGACAGAAGGCAAATTAGACAACAAAACAATGATGAAACTTGCCCGCAAGTTCGGCAAGAAGATGAAATTCTAACATGTGGCAGGATATAGTTATCTCAATAAGCACGCTCTTGCTGGGGTATGCTCTAATTCCTCAGGTAATTGAAGGATTTAGAAAAAAGAAAGGACTTATGAATATTCAAACAGCAATGATAACCACATTAGGTCTTTACACAATTGCAGTCATGCTGCTCACACTCGGTCTTTATTTCTCATTTGCCATGAATTTCCTCACAGGAACCCTTTGGGCAATACTTCTAATCCAAAAGATAATCTACAAATAAAAAATGGCACAAAATATAATCGGCAGAGGCGCAGAGGCAATACTTATCCATGAAGATAACAAACTCATAAAGAAGAGAATCAAAAAATCCTATAGGATAGACATTATCGACGATAAATTAAGGAAGCAAAGAACAAAAAAAGAAGCAAAGCTCTTGGAAAAAGCAGTCAAATTAATCCCAGTCCCAAGATTAATAAAGACAGACGAAAAACAGGAAATAGACATGGAATATCTTGAAGGCAAAAAACTCTCAGAACATTTAGACAATCTTAAAAATGCAGAGGAAATCTGCAAAACCATAGGCATTCAGATAGCAAAACTCCATGACGCAGACATAATCCATGGAGATTTAACCACATCGAATATGATTTATGTTGAAAATCTAAAAGAAGAACCTGTTGCTCCCCTCCATTCAAAGAGTAATGATAATTCCAGTAAAAGTCATGGAAAAGTTTACTTTATCGATTTCGGACTTGGCTTTGAGTCCAAAAAAATAGAGGACAAAGCAGTTGATTTGCACTTAATCAAACAGGCCCTTGAAGCCAAGCATTTTAATCGTTATGAGAAATTCTTCTCAGCGGTTCTTGAAGGCTACAAGTCATCAAAGCACCATTTGGCAACAATAGCAAGATTAAAAGCAGTTGAAAAACGAGGAAGATACAAGAAATCATACTAGATAGCCCCTCCCGGATTCGAACCGGGGTTTAAGGCGCCAAAGGCCTTCGTCCTTGACCACTAGACTAAGGGGCTATACCATTAATGATTTTGAATAATTTATAAGGGTTGTTATTTGAACTAGAATTAAATCTTAATCCCTGAGTCTTTCGGATTCTTTGAATGCTGGTCCATATCTCCTTTCATAAGGCAGTCCCAGCACGGTCTTACTGTTCCATCTGCCTGCTGTATTCTTTTTGTTCCCTTGCATTTCTCGCAAACAGGTTCTCCATATGCCATAAAAAACCCATGTTTGGTGGCTATTAAAGATTTTTTATACTGCAGAATTATACCAATTCAAACACCCTAATCTCGCAAAAAGCCAGAGGATAAACTTTCTTCAATCTCACAAACAATTCTTTCTGCACTTTGTTTGTTGTTATATCTGCGAATGCTTCCTTGACTGTTCTTGCTTTCATGTATTCTTCAAGGAACTTTCTTGAGTTATTTCTAAGTTCTCTCCTTACCGCTCTAGAAACCTTGTTTCTTGCTATCATGAAAGGCTTAATGCGTGCTTTTCCATCTTTCATCTCAGCAACAAAAGAATCCTCAACATAATCAATTCCCGTTCTCATTGTTCTTCTTATGTAAGAGCCGATAAGTTCAATGCTGATAGGTTCCCCTTCCAAGCCCTCAGGAGTATTCTTCACCCGAAGTCTAAGCTCGAAATTTTTTCCTTTCAAGCTTCTCGTCAAGTCAAGCTTCACAACTTTTCCCGCAAGTTCCTCGGCAGAATTCCCATAAAGTTGTATTTTCGTGGCAGTTATAGGTGCCTTTACGTCAAAGAATGCTTTCTTTACTCCTTTCTTCGCCTTTGTTGTTATTTGTGGTTGTTCTGCCATTTTCTTACTTTGAAACTTTTTCTCCTATTTCGATTCTAGATGAACGTATTGCTTTTTTTATCTGTTTCATCTTATTACAAACTTTGCACTTGAAAAGAATACCGATTTTCTTTGTAGTTTTAACTTTCATCTTTCTTGATTTTACAGCAGGCTTGCTGAATCTTCCAAGGTTGCCATAGCCACTCCTATAGCTTCTTGCCTTTGTCCTTGATGTGCCCCATCTCGACAAAGGATGTGCAGAACTTCTAGATTTCTGCTTAGCAGTAAGAATTAATTGTGCTGTATGTTTCCTACAATACGGGCAATATCGATTAGTTTCTTTCGGTAGTTTCATGTTTCTGAAGGTCTTAGATTAGTTTAGTGAGCTTCGGAAATGCTCAAGTGATGAGCTTGCGAATCTCTTGACATAATCAGGTCAAAAAAGCTAGCCATTGACTGACCATGAGCCAAGGGGTGTGCTTATGTTTTAGCATGTTTCAGTTCCTTTTTAAATCTTTTTCTTTGAAAGAATAAAATAAAGTAGCAAAAATGTCGAAGATGCTGTCAGCGATAGCAGATAATTCCCAGTTCGATATGCAACAACAAACTTTAAACTCGAAGTCCTCAAGAGAATACATCTCTTGATGGCACCCAAGAACATAAAGTTCTTGGTGTTTATTAAACGAGAGTTAAAGATTTGGAGAAACCAAATCTTTAAATAACAACAAAAATCTCTTGAATTATGGCAGAAGAAAAAATTGAAGTAAAAGAAGAAACTAAAAAGAAGAAGCCAGACTGGGTAAAAATGAAACCAGCAGAGCTTGAGAAAATAGTTGTAGATTTATACAAACAGGGAGAAACTCCCTCGAAAATAGGGATTATCCTGAGAGATAAATACGGTGTTCCAAAAGCCAAATTGCTTGGAAAAAGAGTCGTTGAAATCCTCAAGGATGCAAAAACTTCGTTGCGCTCAGAGAAAGATGCCATAAGCAAGAAAATAGAAAATCTCCAAAGGCATATGGAAAAGAATAAGCATGACCAGCCTGCAAAGAAAAGACTTGTTGCGCACCTTTGGGCTGTTAAGAGTGCTTAAAATTTATATAAAGAGGTCAAGGGAATGTTAGCAAAAATAAAATCAGCAATTCAAAAAATTGATGAACTAAGCAAGATAAAGTCAATTAAAATAATAAGCCACTTTGACACTGATGGGATAACTTCTGCCGCCATTTTTTCCCGCGCACTTGAGCGCTGGAACAAGAAATTCTCATTGAAAATAGTTAAAGGACTCGAGGAAGAGTTTATCAAGAATCTTCCGGATAACGAAGTGTTGATTTTTCTTGATTTGGCATCCAATTCGCTAAGGCATCTGAAAGAAAAGAAAACAGAAGTCTTCATATTTGACCATCATGAAGTAACAGACACCATTCCAGACAATATCACGATGATAAATCCTATGCTGCATAATAATGAGCCATTGTCGGGCGCAGCAATATGCTATCTTTTTGCAAAAGCCCTCTCAGAAGAAAATAAGGATCTTGCAAGTCTTGCAGTCATTGGAATGGTTGGCGATTCTCTCGAGAAGAATCTGGGCAAAGTTTACGATGAAATTCTTAGGGATGCCAACATAGTGATAAGAAAGGGGCTTCTGCTCTATCCTTCAACGCGCCCGCTTGACAAAGCACTTGAATATTCCTCAGGATTATATATTCCGGGCGTTACAGGCTCCTGGCGCGGAGTTCTCGAGCTTCTTCGAGATTCAGAAATCCAAAAAATAGATGGAAGATTCAAATCTCTCTACGAATTGACAGAGGAAGAAATGTCCCGCCTCATCACTTCAATAATGCTCCGTCTTGTGGGTACAAAAGACGGCTCTGAATTGATAGGAAATCTCTATCTTGTCAAGTTTTTCAACAAACTTGAGGATGCCCGCGAGTTTTCTGCCCTAATAAACGCCTGCAGCAGGATGGACAACCCGAATGTTGCATTGGGTTTCTGCCTTGGAAACAAGAAATTGATGGATGAAGCAGAAAAAATTTATATAGAATACAAGCAGCACCTCATTTCAGCCCTGCGCTATGTATCAGAAACAGAAAAAATCTCAGGCAAGAACTACACAATAATAAATGCAAAGAATAACATAAAAGATACAATAATCGGCACAGTCGCATCAATAATCTCGCATTCTCCAGTATACTCGCAAGGCACAATTATAGTTGCCCTTGCTTATAATGAAGATAAAATCAAGGTTTCAGCAAGAATAGTTGGAAAAGAAGGCAAGAATGTCCGTGAAGTTCTTAGCAAAGTTGTTGTTCCAATGGGCGGGGAAGTTGGCGGGCACTCAAATGCCGCAGGCTGCCTAATCTCAAAGAAAAACGAATCCCTCTTCTTGCAAGAACTCCAGAAAGTGCTTGAAGTCGAGTTAATAAAGGTTTAAAATACCCTTAAAACACTAATTTTTATGGTAAAAACAAACAAAAGCAAATTCCTAAGAATCAGCTGCCCGAGATGCAGGAAGAAGAAAACAGTATTTGGAAAATCTGCAAGTTTAGTCAAATGCGAAAACTGCAACTACCTTTTGCTTAAAACAAGCGGCGGAAAATCTAAGATTCGCGCCCCAGTCAGGGAGATAATATGGAAATAAGGGAAGACGACATTGTGATGTGCACAGTCAAGAAAATAGAAGGAACAACGGTATTCGTGGATATAGAGGATAATGGGCAAGGCTCGATAGTCATGTCAGAAATCGCAGCAGGAAGAATCAGGAACCTGAGGGACTATGTCACAGCTGGAAAGAAAATTGTCTGCAAGGTTCTCAAGATTGCAAAAGACCACATTGAGTTAAGCTTGCGAAGAGTTACAGCAAAGGAAAAAGAGGAAATAAAAGACAGGTATGAAAAAGAAAGAAATTTGCTAAGCATGCTTAAGGCATCTACAAAAAAGCCTGAGGAAATCCTGAAAAAGATAAAGCAATCCGAGGATATAATAGAATTTCTTGAACAAGCAAAGGCAAATCCAAAATCAGCAGAAGCATTCATGCCAAAATCAGAAGCCGAAGCATTCACAAAGATTCTTGCAGAAAAGAAAGAAAAAGAAAAGATAGTAAAGAAGACAATTACAATCAAATCTCTCTCCTCATCTGGAATTAATGACATAAAATCCTCACTAGAATCAGCAAAAGATGTAGAAATCCGCTATCTCGGTTCGTCAAAGTTCTCAATCTCGTCAAAAGGCAAAGATTTCAAGCAGGCGGCGAACAAAGTCCTCTCAGCAATAGAAACGATGAAAAACAAGGCCAAGGAAAAAAAGCTTTTGTTTGAGTGTGAAGAAAAATAAGATGAAATTGAAAAAATGCCAAATCTGCAACTCTTACACATTAAAGGAAGAGCATTGCAATCAAAAAACCAAAGACGCCCATTACAAGTTCATAAAAATCCGCGACGTTAAAGAAAATCCAAAATCAGATTAATTTCTGTTGCTTCTCAGGCATAAGAACCTGCCCGTATTCTCCATCATAACCTGGCTTTACCTTTATTTTGCCCTCCCGACTTAGCAAAATAAGTTCAACAAGCTTAAAATCAACATTTTTCGCAGCCATTTCCTCTTTTTTCACATTCAAAAGAATATTTAGTTCATTGCCAAACGCAGCAATCATATCATTATAAACCTGCCATGATTTCTTGCTCTCAGGTTTAGTCTCATAACGAAGAGCAATCAGTTCATGCAAAGGAATAAGCTTGTAAAACATCTTTCCATCCCGGGGCTTGTAGCCATTTGGCTCTTTTGCCATCTCTTCAATCCTATATTCAACCCCAATTGTCATTTCTTTCCAGCATTTTGGGCAAATCTTGTTCAATTTCTTAGTTTCCGAAGGTGAAGAACTAAAATTGCAAAGCCTGTGCCCATCATAATGATATTTGCCGTATTCAGGTGGTGTCTCAATAGTTCCTTTCAACCCCTCTCCAGTGCGAATTGCATTAATAATCGCACCATAACTCAACTCTTTCAAGTCAAAAATAGTAGCTTCGCGTCCAAGCCTCCAGGGCCAAAATGAATGTGAATCAGAAAATGAGACAATATTCATTTTCTCCTTTAATCTCCAAAGCATTGCAGGGTCAGCAGACATCCCCGACTCAACAGCATAAATATTTTTCACTTCTTCCCCAAAACAATCCTTCAGGGAATCAAATCCCGAGTCAGAGCCAAACAACCCAAACCAGGGTGTCATGCAATGCGCAGGTATTATCTCAATCTTTTCATCAATTTTCTTCAAGTCTCTAACAAAATCCTCTGCCTTTATCCCAAAAATAGGCCTTCCGTCATAATCCACTCTCCCTTTTGACTTCAAATACCCAGTTATCTTATCAACGCAAGCGCGATTAGGAGCAAGCAGGACAATATGCACAGCCCTTCTCCCATCTTGCGCATACATCAGGCTTATTTCACTCTGCCAGATGAATGGAAACCCTCCGGCGGTTCTTAAAATCCCCTTGTCATCCTCCTTTAGCTTCTCATCAATCTCCTTTCTCCATAGAGGATGCTGGAAATCCCCTGTTCCCAATAAATTCAAGCCCTTTATCTTAGCCCATTTCTCAAGATTATCAATAGTCAGGTTCTTGCTAGTCGCCCGTGAATGTCGAGAGTGTATATGTAAATCAGCAAAAACAAGTTTATTTTCCATATAATTCATGGAATCTAAAAGTTTAAAAATCCATCTTAAAACATAAATATACAATGGTTGCTCAACAATGTCTTGTTATAATAAAACCAGATGGATTAGTTAAAAGCCTGACTGGCAATATAATTACGGTTCTTTCAGAAGCAAAATTGAAAATAGTTGGCGCGAGAGTCCTTAAAGTAACAAGGGAATTAGCTGAAAAGCACTATTCTGAATTGAAAGAAACAAAAATCAAGCAAAAAGGTGTGAAGATAGGAACTGAAATTTTTGAGAACACCGTGAACTACATTATGGGGCTCTACCACACAGATAGAGTAATGGTTCTAGTCTATCACGGAGAGGAGGCAATAGAAAAAATCCGGGAAATCGTAGGAAAAACCAACCCTGAAGAAGCCCACCCAATAACAATCCGTGGAAAATATGGGAGAATAAACTCAAAAACAGGAGTTTACGAGAATGTTATTCATGCCTCAGACTCAGAAGCCTCTGCAGAACGCGAAATAAAACTCTGGTTTACCCCAGACCTGCTCTCAGAACTAATCTATCCCGTAACAACAGAGAACAAGTGCGCAGACCTAACTGTCTGGAAATAAAGCATATAAATCCTTAAATGCGAAGTTTGAAAAAACGAGCATTAAAGATTTGTGTACACAAATCTTTAAAAACTTCTCAAAAAATAGAATTTTATGGAAAGAAAGCTTGAAAATGTTGCCCTCTTTGACATGGATGGCACATTATGCGATTATGATTCTGCTTTAACAATAAACATGAACAAGCTCAAATCGCCAAATGAGGAAACTTTTGTTCCTCCGCTGTCAGATAATGCTCCGGATTACCTTAGGGCAAGGGCAGATTTAATCAGAAGCAGGGAATCATGGTGGGAAAATCTCCCCAAACTCCAGCTTGGATGGGATATTCTTCAGGTTGCAAAAGAGCTTGAATACAGAATAATGATTCTTACCCAAGGTCCAAAAAGAAATCCTGCTTCATGGTCGGGAAAAAAGAAATGGATAGACAAGAACCTCGGAGAAGATGTAGATATCACAATTACAAGAGACAAAGGATTGGTATATGGCAAGATTCTTGTTGACGATTATCCCAAATATATTGAAAGATGGGCTGTCTGGCGCCCTCGAGGACTAATAATCATGCCCACCAGTTCTCTAAATATTGGCTGGCAGCACCCCCAAGTAATTAGGTATGATGGAACAAATCTCACCCAAGTCAGAGAAGCAATGGAAAAAGTCAAACTAAGAACAGAATAATTTTAAGCGCCCCTACGAGAATTCCTGAAGGTTCGTTAGAACCGAGGGGACAGAGAATTCCGCAGAATTGCTCTGGATGTTCAAATCCAGCGCCCCTACGAGGATTTGAACCTCGGGTCTTTTCCTCCGCAAGGAAATGTTTTATCCGGGCTAAACTATAGGGGCTTAAAACTGACAATTAACCTGCCTTTTTATAGTCAACGACAGTAACAATAAATGTCTTGACTACCCTGAGGAAAACATATAATTCAGATAGCAAATTATGTTTTTCTCTATGGATTTTTAGAATTAACTTCTTGTTGCTTCTTTTGGTTCAGGACTCGAATAATACATTGTCCCGCATCTTCTGCATCTTTTTAAAATAATAATCTCACCTCTTACTTCTTCATCAAGCACATTATTGTCATAAATACACAGGCTTCTCTCTTCCAAGCATCTTAATAATCTCTTGCTAATCCTGACTATCCCCTCGGCATCCATCTGCTCTTTTGTCAAATCCCTGTAAGTCCCGCGTGTTAGTTTGCTACTTGCCCCCTCGGCTCCGCTGTCCTCTTCTATTCCAGAATTCATTTCTTATCATCAAATGGAATAAATCTCCCACAATATTTTTTCTCGAAATCAGGCATCTGTTCTCTCCTGCAGGGTATATTTGCACCAGGAGAAGTAAAGAATTTTAGAGGTCTTCTGCAGACAAAAATTCCTTCTAAAGAGCCAATTGTTCTCTCCTGTCTCTCTGTATGGACATAGACAATTATATCATGCCCCTCTATGCTTGGAGAAGGGGAACGCACCCTGTCTACATCATAAAAAGTCCCATAGGGATAAGCAAACATTCGCCCTGAAGAAGAAAAAGGATTAATCGTGCACCCGCTCTTAGTTCTATTAGCAGCTGCCTGCTCCTCCAAGACTCGAAACTCTCTCCCCATCTTACTCCTCTTCCTCGTCTCTTATGCCCTTTGTGGTTAAGTAGAACATTGTTTCATTCTCCGGAAGATTTGGAGAATCAATTAATTTCGCAACCCTGCTTCCTTGCTTTCCTCTTCTCAAATAAATTCTGTATGTTGAAGCATGCCCCACAATATTCCCGCCAATCGCAGTAGTCGGATCACCAAACATCATTGCAGGATTAGCCATAACCTGATTTGTTACATAAACAGATAGATTGTGCTGCTCTGACATTTTAATCAGGCTGTGCAAATACTTATTTAACTTCTGCTGTCTGTCAGCAAGCATTCCTCTCCCGGCAAATTCAGCCCTGAAATGTGCTGTTAACGAATCTATAATAATCAGCTTTATTGGTTCTCCATCACGAATCATCTCGCTTATCTTGTCCATCAAAAGTATCTGATGGTCTGAATTAAATGCCCTTGCCACTAAAATATTCTTCAGGACTTTCTCTGGATTAGCTCCTATTCCTTCTGCAATCTGCCTTATTCTCTCTGGCCTAAATGTTCCTTCTGTATCAATAAACACGGCTTTCCCATTTGCTCCTCCCTGCTCTTTTGGAAGTTGCACGTTCACAGCCAATGTTAAACCAAGCTGCGTTTTGCCGCTTCCAAAAGCGCCGTAAGCCTCTGTCAAAGCCCCTGTTTCTACCCCTCTTCCTCCCAGAAGTCCATTCAGATTTTTTGAGCCAGTAGTTATGAACATAACAATCTCTCTTTTCTTTGCAAATTCTACCCCATCAGAAAATCCTAATTTCAGCATTCCACGAGCAGCC
>CAYGYN010000035.1:0-9452 GCA_964354195.1 Candidatus Woesearchaeota archaeon
TCTTATTATGTATATTCATATGATTAATAACATCAATAATACTACTAATATTATTACTAATAATACTATGTATAATGTTATGAATATTAGTTTATAAATCTTTCTCAGATTATACTATAAATTATGCAGAATCAAGCCTCAACAGGTATTTCCTTCCGAGTCTCTTTGTCATCAACAACCATTTTTCTTACAATTGTGCCTTTTCGCAGGGCTTTCTCGCGCACCTTGACAGGGTCGCTCTCTCCTTTTGGCAGTATAACATCATTTATCTTCAATTCATGCTCGATAGAAACCTTCTTCACGCCCTCTGGCAAGTCCCAGAAGAAGACACTCTTCAGCGCATTCCAGTATTTAACATCAATAAGAAGCGAGCAAAAGCCGTCATCTATCTTTCCTTCGTCTTTTCCAGGCTTTGGTAGGCTCTTCTTTATCTTGAGCACTATCTCGGAATCATTAACATCAAGCAGATAATAATAGGCATTCTCAAATTCTTCAATTGAACTCTCTGAAATCTCATAGACAAACACCCCTGCCTTCTTCCTTCCTTCTTTTCCTGCAGCTTTTTCCTTTGTAAGCACCTTTCCCGAGAACTTTACCTTTTTGTTCTCGTTCACGAACTTGACAAGGTCATTAGCAAACTCAAAACTTGTCTTTACCTTTATCTTTGCTCCCTTGTTCAGGCTTATAAGGAACCTTCTTTTGTAGTCTCCTTTTCCAAATCTCAGGAAATACCTGTGGCTGTCAGCATCTCCCTTGCCGGTCAGGACTTTTTTCAAGAAACTTTCCATGCCATTATTAGAAGAAAACGCTATATAAATTTTATTGGTTGTTCATAGTGAAATTTATATATTTAGGTTATTCTCTTAAACTATGGATTTTAACGATAAAACTCTGAGGGAAATCTCTGCAATCGCAGTAGTCTTGGTATTCCTCGTTCTTGTCTTCTTTTCAATAAGGCCTATCTTTTTTGCGATTCTCTGGGGTATGATTCTTGCATACATCTTCTTCCCGGTTTATAGCAAGCTCGCCCATTACATCAAGAACAAGACTTTTTCCGCAATCTTGGTATCCCTTATAGCTTCTATAATCATCATAGTTCCCCTATGGTTTGTTATGCCTATGATAGTTCAGCAGATATTTGAGATTTTCCGAGTCTCACAAAACCTAGATATCAGTTCTTTTGTGCATAGCATATTCCCAACAGCATCAGCACAATTCACTACACAGCTCAGTGTCACAATAAACGCCCTGATAAGCAAGGCAAGCTCATTAGCCATGAATGCTATTGTTGATACATTCATGAACCTGCCTTTCATGCTCATAAATTTTGTAGTTATTTGTTTTGTTTTCTTCTTTACATTAAGGGACAGCGACAAGCTTAAACATTTCGTAAAAAGCATCTCTCCAATAAGCCCGGCAAAACTGCAGATTTGGGTAAAGCCATTCAAGGACATAACTTATTCAATTATTTATGGCAATTTCATTGTAGGGGTAGTTCAAGGTTTGACAGCAGGTCTTGGTTTTCTTATATTTGGGGTGCAAAATGCGCTTGTTCTTACAATTTTGGCAATTTTTATGTCCATTATCCCCGTCACTGGTGCTTTCCTGGTCTGGATACCAATAGCAGTTTACATGTTTATTCAAGGCAATACTACAATTGGCATTGCATTTGTCCTTTACAATGTTATACTTGTCCAGAATATTGATAATATTCTTAGGGTTTATATCCTATCAAAGAGAACAAATCTCTCTCCTGTATTTGCTCTTATCAGCGCAGTAGGCGGCTTGTTCTTGTTTGGAATAATCGGGCTTATACTTGGCCCTCTTATATTCGCTTACTTTATTATATTGATAGATTTGTACAAAGAGAAGAACCTTCTTAGCCTCTTCGCCAAGGAAGAGCCAGCTGAAATAAAAAATCCTGAAAGCAAATGAAACTTAAATTTAAAGAGTTGAATCTTGGAGCAGGCAGACCGGTAGTTTTCATCAACGAGGGCAATGCGCGCGAACTTAATCTTCATGTTGGAGATAGGGTAGAAATTTCATTCGACGGAAAAAGGCTAATTGCTATACTTGATGTTGTTAAGAAATTCATCGCGAAAGGTGAAGTCTCGCTTTCCGAGGAGATAGTTGAATATATGAGTCTTAAAAATGGAGATATTGTTGATGTTGCTCTTACTATAGAGCCGCGAAGTTCAATCCTGATTGCCAAGAAGCTTAATGGAAAAATACTAAGTAAGAAAGAGATTTATGTGATAGTGAAGGATATCGTTAATAATGCGCTGACTGAAGCAGAAATTGCTTATTTTGTCTCAGGTGTTTATGAAAATGGCATGACACTTGACGAGACAATTGCTCTCACAGAGGCGATGTACAAAACAGGCGAAATAATAAACTGGCATTCATCAAAAGTTGCGGACAAGCATTCAATCGGAGGCATCGCAGGCAACAGGACAACCCCGATAGTTGTTGCAATTTGTGCTTCTCTTGGCATCAAAATGCCCAAGACTTCTTCAAGGGCAATAACTTCTGCTGCAGGAACAGCGGACGTTATAGAAACAATCGCTAATGTCGACTTTCCTGTTTCCAAGCTTAAGGAAATAGTGAAAAAAACAGGTGCCTGCTTGGCATGGGGAGGGGCTCTCGGGCTTGCTCCAGTTGATGACAAGTTAATTCGTGTAGAGCGCCTCTTAAATCTTGACCCCGAGTCACAGCTCATTGCATCTATCCTTGCAAAGAAACTTGCAGTCGGCAGCAAATATGTCCTGATAGATATACCATATGGGAAATTTGCCAAAGTGAATTTGGAAAAGGCAAAAAAGCTCAGAAAAAGTTTTCTTGAAATAGGAAAATATTTTGGTTTGAAGATGGAAGTTGTTCTCACGGATGGAAGCCAACCCATAGGAAATGGGGTAGGCCCTGTTTTGGAGATGCGTGATGTTCTTCGCGTTCTCAGGAGAGACGGCCCTCCCAAAGATTTGGAAAATAAAGCAATTTATCTTGCAGCACAGATTCTTGAGATGATTGGAAAGGCAAAAAAAGGCAGAGGAGAAAAATTAGCAAGAGAGACACTTGATTCCGGAAGAGCTTTAAAAAAGTTTGAGGAAATAATCCAGGCACAAGGCAGGAAAAGAGGTGGTTTAAAGATAGCAAAATTCAAGCAGGACATAAAATCAAAATCCTCGGGAAAAATTTGCATGATAAACAACAAATGCATAAATCTTCTTGGCAGGATTCTTGGCTGCCCGGCAGACAAAGGTGCAGGATTATATCTCTGCAAGCATAATTCAGACAGCATAAGAAAAGGAGAACCTTTGGTTACGCTTTACTCTGAATCCGATAAGAAACTTAAGGAAGCAATCCATTTCTTCAATGAATCCAAGCCAATCATAATAAGCAAAAGATAAAAGCTAGAATTGCCTTGATAGTTAATGGCATCCGAGACAACTTCCCTTGAATCTGATATTTCTTTCCATCTGCAAAAGCTAACTTCTCCAAATCTTCCCCAGTCTGAAGTTGGACGGCAGATTGCCTGTTTGCCCTTTGAAGTTCAGAGAAAAGTTATAATTGAACTCTGGAGACGTAAAGATAATGAGAATATTCTGAGATATCATGCAGAATACATGAAAACCCACGGTCCAAATGCAGAAAGGCCATATCTTTCTAGATTATAATTAATTTTATATATGCCTTCTCTCTATGAATGTCATGATTAAAAAAGACAAGAATTATCTGCAGAATCTTTCTGATTACATAAAGAAAAATGTCAAGAAAGGATATACAAAAGAATCCCTTAGATGGGCTCTTGTAAACCAGGGGCATTCCCGATTGGAAGTCGAAAAAGCGCTCAGGCTGGCAGACGCAGAGCTTGCAGCAGCAGCTCCTATCCTCAAAGCCCGCCCAGAAATCAAAGTCGAGATAATGCCCCAAGTAGAAGAAAAAAGGTCTTTCTTCCAGAGGCTTTTTGGGCTATAAAACCAAAATTCTAACAAATTATTGTTATTTTAACTACTATTTAGTACTATAAAAAGCATAAGGTTTATATAGTAATGTTTCTACTATAAAGTTACAATAAATAGCCCCTTAGGCTACAAAACTAAAAATGGCATTCAAGATAGAAAGATTTAATGTACTGGCATTTGAGCCAGAATCAGTTAGTCCTGGGCTTAAGATATCTGGAAGTATACTGCGCTGCCTTGAAGATTCCGTAAACAGGCCCCTTGAGAGCATAATTGCTGGTTTTGATGAGCTTACAGGAGGTATGACTCTTGCCCAATTTGCAGCATTCTCAACGCAAAATGAAATACCTGGAAACATGGCTAATATGCTAGACGGCATCCCTGAGGACAGGAGGTTTATGATAAATGTAGACGCTTATAACAAAATAGGGGTGCCAAGAAATTTGGCTGATTTTAACAGTTTGTACAGAACTATGGAGCAAGATGGGATTCATGTTGTTCTCTTCAATACAGCTTCCATGAACGCGCGTGGAGAATATCAAGTTCTTGCAAAGAATATCAGAGAAGGCAAATATCCTGCACTTGATAAGGCAACATGGATTGCAACAACTTCATTGCATGAGCCTATGCCCTCCGAGTTTCTACAAGAAATTACTAAGAGAGGAAAAACCAATGGAAGAAGCGCTGCAGAAATGACAAGAATATTTGGTTCTTCTTACCTTGAGCCAATAGGGGATTCAATTGTAATGAGCGCGCAAAAAAAGTGCACGGATGTAATACTCAACAGGCTCAAATGCATAAAGGAAATGGGTCAGCTTGCATATCCTACTTATTCAAACGGAGGAAAAAATGGCACAAGAACAAATTCAAGATTCAAGAATTTCTAAGATTGGCAAGGTTGCACTTGCAATCGCTTTAATTGCAATCGGGTTTTTCACAGCCTGCTTGTTTAATGCTTTGCCCTCAGATTTAGAACATCCGTCTTCACTATTTACTTCCAATCCAGCTCATGCGCCTTCTGATTTCATAAAAGAAGATAACATTCTTGTTTACAATGACAAGATAGTCATAAACGTAGATAATGTAAGCTTGAGCAGATATGCCTCAAGCGGCAGCATGCTTCCTTTGTTTGACGCAGGTGCAAATGGAATTAGAATAAAAGCTCAGTCTCCTGACGAAATTAAACTCGGAGACATTGTAACTTATGAAAGAAACAGCGAGCTCATCGTGCATCGTGTTATAGAAATAGGAACAGACAAGCAAGGACCTTATTTCATAACAAAAGGCGATAACAATGCCTTAAGCGACGGCAAGGTAAGATTTGATGAGATAAAATATATTACAATTGGAATTCTTTATTGAAAATAATAAATCCCGATCTTATTTTTTAAGGCACAAAGTACACATGCACTTTTTTTGCCATTTTTTCAAGATAAACCCTTTCCTTTAATATAATCCATATAACAACTAAACCAATTAAAATAACTCCCAAAACTAATAAAATAACCATTCCAAATTTCTGCATGAAAGTTTTTTGCACGTAAAACACGTCTTCTGCACGCGCAGGCTCCTTTTGCCCTTCGTATTTTATCTCAGAAAGCAAGGCATATGTTCCTTCATCCAATTTTGATATATCAAATTCCTTCAAGAACTCGAGCTGCGTTTCCACAGGAACTATTTCGCTTTCCTCATAAACAACATCTCCTTTTTCGTTGATTATTAGATAATAAGCTGTAACATCCACCTTCCCAGGCACTCCAAGGTTTATCAGGCTTATAGTGCTAGCTAACTTCTCATTCACAAAAACTTCTTTTTTGTTTATCTTAATACCTATATCAAACAGAATCTTTCTTTCAGGAGTTTCATTTATAATTGGCTTCACAAGTGGCAGGCTTATCTGCTCCGGGCTCACAGAAACGCTTCCGTTTGTTATGTTAATGTTATAAATAGTGACACTTCTCCAAATGCCGCCCCCTCCTCCGCTATAGGGTTGATATCCAGTAACATTAACCCTCCCCACGGCACTATCGGCAAATGCTGTTGAAGATAGCATAAGCATAAAAAATAATCCTAAAAAAGTCGCAGAAACCGGTTTCATTTTCTTGATTTTTTCCCTTTTCTTTTCTTTCTTGCTTTTTTTGGCTTCAGTGATTCCCCTGATTTTCTTCTAATTCTAAACAGATAACTTCCTCCCAAAACAACAAGAACCCCCAATAAACCTATGCTAACAAGAAACATTTTATTCTGTAAAAGCGGCGCAGTTTCGCTTGTTATCTCAATCTTAACTCTTACTGCAACTCCTGTTGCTACAACGCTGCCGCTTCCGCCTGGAGCATCGATAGGCGGCTTCAAAAGTGCAGTTATGGCTCCATCAAGGTTTGCAGGCTTTGCTGAACGGGAAGCATAAGCTCTGACTGTAATCTCTGCAGGCTTCCCAGAAACAGTAGTTTTGTCTTTAGTTTCCACCTTTATCGTTGTATTTATCGAATTGCTTATAACTAATGAGAATTCCAAAGGAGTCTCACTGTTTGTGCTCACCTGAAAGGTTTTCTCCTCGTAGCCTCCGCGGGGTATGCTAAAAGAGAGTGTAGCTGGAGAGGCGCCTACTGCATAGGCAGACACATAGCTCATAAAGCCAGCTAAGAAAATTGCCAAAATTCCAAATAATATTATTGTTTTTCCTATCATCTTTCCTCGCTTCTAATCAATAAAAATAAAAAAATAAAAAATTGTTTCCTTAGGCGTCAGCTATTGCAGTAACTGTCAAAGTGTTAGTGCACGTTCCGCTCACTCCGCTTGTAGGTACTTTTATTCCCCAGAATTCACTCTTATCTGAGTTTGCTCCATTTGCTGTTGCTACTCCTCTTACTCCAAGGTTAAATCCTGTCTGTGTTACATCCAGTGCTGTCAAGTCAGTTGTCAATTCGTCATATGTTCCTGTTACAAGTCCGTATTTCGTGTTTCCTACAGGAATGGTTCCGACTCCGCATGTGTAGTCCCCGCCCTTAAATTGGGCATCAATCTGCACATTTCCCTGGCTTCTTACAGTCATTGTCGTTGCAGTACTACTATTAGCTCCGAGCGCCAATGAACTGAAATCAATTGTAGTATCAGTAACATCAAGTCCTGCAAGGTCATTCACAGTAGTAGCAGCATCTGTGCCAGAAACTTGAGTGCTGCTGTTATCTACAGCAGTTATGTTTGCAGTCCATGTGCCTCCAAGAGCCATGAAATTCATTGTGAAATTGCATATTACAGGTACAGTATTGCCATCCGGCGTGCCAAGTCCGCAAGTTGCATTTGTTATATGGACGTTTTCATCATCCGCACTGCCACTTAAGTTGGTGCTGTGATATAAAGTCGCGCTAGCATTCATTACAGTGCTACCGCCATTTGTGTCAGTTACTGTTGCTCTTGCCGAGACTACTACAGTTCCGCCTGCAGACAAAGTTATTGCTGCATCTGCTCCTGCCTGATTATATAATGTTACAGTGCCCATTGTTGGTTCTGCGTTTAGAATTCCAACTTGTCCGCTTGCTGTATCTGCAAGAACATTAAACGAAAAGCACACTAAACTCAATGTAAAAACTAAAAATACTCCTAACATCATTTTAGATAGTTTTCCCATTATTCTTTACCTCCTTTCATAAAATAATTATGATAAAAATAAATCAGACATCTTAATAAGTTCGCCGTTGAAATTTCCTACTTTTACCAACGGCAAGGTTTCATTTTGAAATAAAAAATAGATTTCTTATGTTTAACCCTCAATCGCCGTTACAGTCAGTGTGTTCGAACATGTTCCCGATACGCCGCTTGCAGGTATCAATATGCCCCAGTATTCATTCTTCGTTGAATTAATACCGCCTGTTCTATATGCCAAATCAAAGTTTGTTTGTGTCACATCATCTTCAGTCAGAGCCGTTGTCAATTCGTCATAGCTTCCAGTTGTAAGTCTATATTTCGTATTTCCGACAGCTATTGTTCCCGATGCGCAGCTGTAATTTGTACCCTTAAATCTAGCATCTATCTGTATATTTCCTTGGCTCTTAATAGTCATTGTTGTTGCGGAACTGCTATTCTTTCCAAGTTCTAATGAACCAAACTCTATAGTTGCCTGCGTTACATCCAGTGCTGCCAAGTCATTCACAGTATTAGTGTCTGTTGCAGAAATTGAATTGCTTCCCAAGTCCGTGGCAGTTATGTTTGCAGTCCATGTGCCCCCAAGAGCCATGTAGTCCATCATAAACATGCATGTCACAACAACATCGTTACCGGATGGAGTGCCCAGAGTGCAGGAGCTGTTTGTCATGTGTATGTTCTCGTCATCAGAACCGCCGCTTGTGGATGTGCTGTGGTACAGCGTGGCGTTTGCTGAGGATATATCGCTGCCGCCATCCAAGTCTGTTACAGTTGTATTCGCTGTTACAACCACTGTTCCGCCCGCAGACAAGGTTATTGCTGCATCTGCTCCAGCCTGATTAAGGAGAGCCACTGTGCCCATCGTAGGCACAGCCGTAGAACCGCTCATAATAAAAACATCACCTTGGTCAAAGAAAGTTGTTGCTGCACAGGCTATAGGAATTAATAACAATAAAAATATTATTGGGATTAATTTTTTCATTTTATCTCCCATTATTAGTTGACAGCATTTGTATAATACGAGCCGGCATATGTTGTAACAATATTGGCGTTCTCTGAATCAAACTGGATAATCAAATTTTTTTGATTAGCATCTGCGAGCACTGCGCAATTGACTCTATTGATGACAGGGACATTAATATCTAAGCCCATAGCAGTTTGTCCTGTATCTGCAGAATTTGTGCTCACTGCGATATTGTCGGTTACTTGTGTTCCTGCCTGTGTTTGTGTCGTAAAGCTGCAGTATCCAACAGGCCCAGATTCGCTTACAATTACCCTATTCTGGATTGCCACTCCAGCTGTAGGCGAGCTTTGTGCAAAATAAGCTTGAACAATATTCATCTTGCTTGGCGTCAATGCAATAGTGAATATGGTTGTATACCCTGCATTTGTGGCAGTCAAATTAGTTCCCAAATAGACAGGAGCAAGCCCGCTCCCGCTTCCTTTTTCGTCCTCCCTGCATTTGAGCGTTCCATCATCATCAACCCCGTAGACATAATCGCCTGAATTACAATCAGTTTGCATATTAGTAAAGTTTGCGCTCCATTTAGGGTCTGATTCAGCTCCGGCAGATGGCAGATTTGTCAATAAAGAGCCGTCTCCCTTGAAGTATTTGGCTGAAACATTCTCGCTTGTTTCTATGTTTCCTGTTGCGTCCATATCAACAACCCATAATTTAGTTATTCTCGAAGTTAAAGAACCAAGCAAACCAAAGAAACCTGTCTGAGTTGTTGTTATATTCCCAGCAAAAGTTTCTGATTGGTTCTTAAGCGCATAATTTGTTAGGTCTGAAGTTGCAGCTCTTGAATCAATTGTATTATTTAATCTTGTTTCGTTCAAGAATATCACATT
>CAYGYN010000036.1:0-3713 GCA_964354195.1 Candidatus Woesearchaeota archaeon
CTGGTTGTTGCTTGAGCTGAACATTCGTGTCGGCGACGAGAAGGATCCGGAAGAGGCTGACACTGTGGGCGCGATAACTCTTAGGCCTGAGCACATCAAGATAGAAGGCGACACTCTACACTTTGACTTCCTGGGGAAAGACTCAGTCCGATGGGTAAGCAAGATAAAAGCCCCGCCCACAGTGATTGGGAACATCCAACACTATTCCGAAACGTGCAAAGAGTACCTTTTCGAGGGAATTGACTCCAAGAAGGTTTCCAGGTTCCTTTCCGAGGCGATGAAAGGATTGACCGCGAAAGTGTTCAGAACCTGGAAATGCACGCAGACTGTTAGGGAATACTTGAAGAACTGTGGAGTTAGAAGGGAAGACACGGAATACGTGAAGAAGTTTGAGGCCAAGATGGCTAACCTAGAATGTGCTAAGGTGGCCAACCATAAGCGGAAGATTCCTGCGAACTTCAACGAGAGGCTCGCCAAGAAGGAGGGTTCACTTAAGGAGCTTGAGGCCAAACTGAAGGAGAAAGAAGAACAGAGAAAGAAAACCGAGTCGCTCCGCAAGAGAATAGGAAAAAGCAAGCTCGACATAAAGCTAACAAGAGAGACTCAAGAATACAACTTGGGCACCTCCCTCAAATCCTACATTGATCCAAAAGTATATGCCAAATGGGCTGGTGAGGTGTATTTCAGTTTGGAGAAATTCTACCCTGCAACCCTCAGAAAGAAATACAGCTGGGCCTTAGAAAAGCACTAGCAAACAGGAATACTCGCCTTCGCAGCGCGTTCCAAACAGGCCTAGTCATTCCTACCATCATCAACAGATACGACTTTTTGGTTCATGCTTCACGCGAGAAAGGTGGAAATGCAGAAAAAAGAAAAGAATGGCCTTCCGGACGCGGTGTAGGATTTTGCGTGCCTTGATTGATGCGGAAGCGCGAGCCTCTTTCTGGGTAATCGTCGAGCGGGCATTTCGGCGATGATTCCGTTTTCCTTACGAATGGACAGTGCCAGCGTTGTATTCTCTTTTCGCCGAGGCAAGCGCGCGCTTAGATAGACTTTATGAAATCACAATAGAGATTCTGGATCAGTTGCGCCGTTTTTCATGGATCGAATTATGCCACCAGTTATTATCTCTGGAACAATCAGCCGTAGGTTCGGCCTAGCGAACCTTGTTTGCTAAGGCTGGAAGCTTTAAATGCGTTAGCATTTCAATTAGTCACCGAGTGAATTGGTTTCATATGAGAACGGCGTAGAGAGTCAAGGTTATGAGTGAAGGCGAAGAGACAGGGCGTGTCAAGATCAAGGAAGTTGAATGGAAGCTTCTGTCTGAGCTTATGAAGAATTCTAGAAGAAGCGACCGTGAGCTGGCCAAGGTGATTGGGGTCTCTCAACCGACGGTGAGCCGGCTGATTAAGAAGTTGGAGAAGGAAGGGGTCATCAAGGAATACACGATGATTCCGTGTTTCCACAAGATTGGCTACCACTTGTTGGCCTTGACTTTCGTGCGCCTTGGCCGAAACGTCAGCCCAGAACAACTTGAAAAGGCCAAGAAGATGGCTGTAGATAAACTGCGTGAAAGCTCATTCGGGTTCATTCTATTTAAGACAGGCATGGGACTGGGGTACGACGGTGTGCTAGTCTCGTTCCATGAAGATTATGCGTCTTTCGACAAGCTTCGAAGCGAAATGAAGAAGTCAACAGAACCAGGCATCATCGAGATGGAGGTTTTCCTGACAAGCATGGACGATGAAGCCCGTTACGTGCCCTTGACCTTTTCACTGCTTGCAAGGCACTTGCTAACGCTCAAAGACAAACAGAAGCAATAGCCAGAAGTCAAGACCACCAAGCGATTTTTTCTGTCTTTCCGTGTCCCGCCCTGCCGAGGACGAGCTTGAACTTGCATCACGCAAGCGAAGTCAAAGGCATCAGAAGATCTCTTCGATAAATCTGAGCAATTGGTATCCGAACAGTATGGCTGCGAGGTATGTTGGCCACAGGATTATGGGCCAGTTTCCCGGAACGTAGTTCCACAAGTTCGTAGATATGGCGAAGATTTCCATAGAGACCAACGTGACCGAACCTGCCATGGCTAGGCAGGCCTGCTCTTTTGCTTCCTTCTTGCCGCTGTGGCCTCTGCGAATCAACACCAAGACTAACCATGAAAGGAAGAAAGCAAAAAGCAGAACATACCAACTGGGGTTGAATTGAAGGACGGCAGACATGGCAAAGTAGCAAGTCTCTGCAGCTTAAAAATGTAACCTTCAACTCGCACATCATTCTTAATACGCCGGGACACAATACTTCGTAAGGGGGATTCGGTTTGGGCGTGGCTGACGCTAAACGTGTTCGAAAGCCAAAACTGCCCAAGAAGCGGTTACTCAAGAAACCTAGGAAGAGCAGGTAGCACCTCTTTTCTTTGCCGTGCTTGCGTGTGATCAGAGGCAAAGAAGAGGTCTGCTACATATGATGCACAGAAAAGAAGAACAGCAGTGGCGCTGGCTCACGTTTTCAGTCTTGCCGTCGCCAGCACGATTGCTCGGACTATCAGGGAGACACCACCGAGCATTATCATTTCGGCCCAGAAGGCAAACCATGTAGCGTGGGTGGTCGCCTCGTTGAGGATCGTGGTGAGGAGATAGTATGCTCCCAGCCAGAATACGATGTCTCCTGCGTTGTCTGCCTTCTTATTCAGCGGTGAATGGGCAGCGAATCGAAGACCCATAATGGCTATTAGGAAAATGCCCCAGATCAGGCTGAACTGTCCCACAGCCGAATAGACGGTGAGATGTGTTGCAGGGTGGTCTGGTGCAGGCAGGTAAATTCCTTCTATGCGAGGAATCTGTATAGTGGTGAAGTCGCGGAAAAACTCGGTTATTCCGTCAATGAGGTTAGGCGTGGTTATGAAAATCGTTCCAGCAAGGATGAAGAAGAATCCTGCAGAGATAGCGCTGACTAAGCTTTCTCGGTGTCGACCTGAGTACCTCCAATGACCTTGGTTCAACTCGCTTCCTCCGTTACGCTATCTAGCGGAATGAGTATATATAGTATTTCTCAACTCGTACAGTGGCATGTTTTAAATACTTGATGTTTGAATAATGCAAGATGTGCAAAGGTGAAGGGTATGGAATATTGCCCGAAATGCGGCAGCAAGATCGACGAAGAGATGGCCTTTTGCCCCAAGTGCGGTGTCGCCCTTAAGGCTGGACAGGTTTCCGCTGAGGCAAGACCGACTACGTATCGAAGGCACGAGAAGGACGAGAAGGACGAGAAACACGAAAAGGGTGAGAAACACGAAAAGCGTGGATACTCCTTTCTAGGTCCGTTGATAGGCGGATTGGTTCTTATAGTGATTGGTCTAACATCCTACTTGGAGATCACTGGCTACACTGATAGAAGGAGCGTTTGGGCAGTCTTCTTCGTCGTCATCGGCGTGATAATAATCGTCAGCGCGATTTATGGGTCAATGATGGCGGGCAAGAGGAACCCGAGGCCTTAGGTGCGCCACCCGAAAAGCAGCCTGTAAAGCCTGTGCTCCAGAACCGTTGAAGTATTCTGCCTTCCAATCACTCGAAAATAGTTCCTTCCAGCGGCCTCTATCAAGTCGCCGATATCGTACCTTGGGAACATGCAGGAAGAGACTATGAGCTTGCCCCATTCGCCACGCTTCGACTCGTGCAGCATCTTGACGCCGTGGCCTGTGTCAACCTCAAACATGT
>CAYGYN010000037.1:0-9420 GCA_964354195.1 Candidatus Woesearchaeota archaeon
ACTGCGCAGAGGTCTACAATCCAGAGCAGGAGGATTCTGACTCAGAGTATGTTGAGGTTAATTTCACGAAGGAGAATTATGAGAATGCTGAAGACTGTATAAATGACTATGTTTGCATAACTAGGGGTAATTCCGGCGCAGTCTATAACAGCCTATATAATTCCATTTATTGGGCGTGCGGAAAGTGCGGGGAGGAGACATCGCAATATTATTCAGGGATTACTTCCCTCACCTCATATTACAATGGTTATGATTATTGCATCAGCGGAGGAATGGCAAATATTCCGGGAATTGATACATGCCTGCATATTCCTTCAATAAACGGGGCGCCTGAGGAGTATTGGGATATTCACTGGAATTCATGGCAGCAGGGAGAGGGAGGAGGGAACAGCCTGGGCGGAGGATTCTCATACACCAGAAACGGATTTTTGGAAGATGAATTTGGAGATGCATGCGATGAGTGCCCTCTTGACAGAATAAATGACCCTGATGAAGATGATGTCTGCGGAATAGATGATAATTGCGATTACACAAACAATTCTGACCAAAATGATTCTGATTTGGCAGATGTGCAAGTTTATTTTGAGGATTTCGAGAACGGCTCGAATGGATGGGAGTCTGTTGATTTGGGATGCGATGATATGGGTGGGCTTGGCGGAGCTGGAGGAGCATCTCATTCAGGGAGAGCTGGAGATAATGCAGTTTCATCAGTTAATTTTCTTGATAAATTAAAGGCAGCAGGAATTCCTGGAACTAGAGGCAACACATTTGAGATAGCGCAGGGCGGATGCGAAGATTATTGCGGTTCTTGCATAATGAGCGACGGGGTTGAATATTGCTGCTCAGAAGTGCCTGAATGCTCTGAGTGCGATATATGTTATGACAGCTGCAATGAAGGCTGTTTTAGTGAATGCACAAGTGAGGATGAGTGCTGCGGGACTTACCCTCAGCATTGCGGGGCATGCGAGCAATGCGCGGGCTGGGACGAAGGATATTGCGATACAGGATGCTTTGGCGAGGGATGCAGCACCTTGGGAGAATGCTGCGGGGGATATCCTGAATATTGCTCTGGTTGTTCCCAATGCGAAGAGGGAGGTCCATGGTATTTGACTTATATTAGCCCCGGTTACTCTTATTTTGATTCCACAAGATACGGGACTTCAGGAAATTATGGGGGAGTTTGCGATAACAGCTATGCGATAAGCCCTGAAATAGACTTGAGCCAGGTTGCTTCTCCTGAATTGACATTTGATTCATGGAGTTACGATGAAGGAGGATGCCCTAATTACGATTATGAATATATTGAAGTCTCAACTGATGACGGAGAAACTTGGACAAGAATAACAGAGTGTCCTGAATATCCTTTGCATGCAGGTTCCGATGACTATGAGCCATATCCGAGCTATGATGGTCCTCTTTCATATGACTTGAGCGAGTTTGCGGGAGAGAAAGTCAGGCTGAAATTTGGATATGATACTATTGATAACGAAGGAGACTGGGAAGAGGGATGGTTCATCGATAATATTAACATAAGCAGTAATGGGCCTGATGGTTTTGGAGATGCATGCGACAATTGCCCTTATGCTTACAACTTCAACCAGAACGATATTGATAATGATGGAATTGGAGACTTGTGTGATGAGGATGTTGACGGGGATTGGGTGCTTAACGAAGAAGACAATTGCATGTATGTTTATAATTACGGGCAGGAAGATTATGATGGTGATGGGATTGGGGATGTTTGCGACAATTGTGAGTATTTGTATAACGATGAGCAGACAAACAGCGATGGTGATTTGCGTGGAGATGCATGCGATAACTGTATTTATGTGCCGAATGCTGAAATGATGGAAGACCCTGAATGGGGAGGATGGTTCTTTGTCGGGCAGGATGATGCTGATTCTGATGGGATTGGGGATGCATGCGACAACTGCGCAAATGCAGGATGCCCGCAGAGAATTTTCAAGGTTCCCCAGATTGGAGACGGGCAGCAGAGTCTTTGCAATGAATTAACCCAAACTGAATGCGAGAGTGGATTATATTATCAAGTCAGCCAATGGGGACAGGAGGCTGGGGAGTCGCACTCATGCTATTGGGGAACAGGATACAACCAAGGCGATCCTCAAGAAGGGTGCTGGGCTTGCGGACCTTCAAATCAGGAGAGGGGATATTGCACGGAGGTGTGCGAGCCAGTAATAGACTGCGGGGAGAATGAACTTGTTAACTACTGCGAATATCTATCTGACCAGGAAACATGTGATAATTCATATAATAATTTGAATGGGGAATTGGAATCTTGCTTTTGGGGACTGAATTATTGGGGGGGATTTGGATGCTGGAGCTGCGATTCATCTTATAATGGCTATTGGGGTTATTGCCAGAGTGAATGTGTTGCCCAGGCGTACAATCCGATACAGGAGAATGCAGACAATGATACATTTGGAGATGTCTGCGATATTTGCATGTATGATTCTTTTAATGATGGGGATGGTGATGGGATATGTGATTCTTCTGATATTTGCGTAAATGATGCGATAAATGACCCTGACGAGGATGGATTATGTGCATATGAAGATAACTGCCCATATATTTACAATCTTGGACAGGAAAATTCAAATGATAATCCTTATGGGGATGCGTGCGAGAACACGGTGCCTTACTCTTCAGTTGTTCCAAACGTTGAAGACGGAATATTCAATGCAGATGAGTGGGCTGATGCAAAGATTGAATCATTCTATTACATACCAGAGTCAGAGCATCCTGAGGGATACATCTACATATACGAGAAGCATGACAATGATTATGTTTATTTTGCAGCTGATGTGACTCCTGATGATACAGAGGAAAGTGATGATACATTCGGAACAAGATTTGACATAGGAAATAACAATGTGTGGTGCAATGGCAATGAAGGACCTGACAGGGATGGAGAGTGGGTAATTTATGGAGACAATGAGAAGAACTGGGGCTGTAACGCCGGCGACTTCCTCGGGTTGGCAGGATTTGGGATAACGCCGAATGTAAAATATGCACACAGGTTCTTTGAGATTGCAATAGCTGTTGAATCTCTTGGAGGGGCTGGCGAGGGAGATTCATTCTATAACTTCCCTGTAGGAAAGATGTTCTGGGGTTATGAGACACTCGCTCCTCAATGGAGTTATCCCGTTAATGCCTCTATATACGCGCCTTCAGGATTCCTTGACATGTTCCTTGAGGAAAGCCCTCAAATGAATGAGCTGTTCAGAATTAATGCGGAGGGGAATATAGTGGATGCAGAAATTGATGATATAGACGACGATGGAAGAATGGAACTTGTTTTTGCTGACGAAATTATCAGGGACACAACAATAAAGGCTGTTGATGCTCTCACAGGAGATTTGGAATGGGAGAACTCAGGCTACTCTGGAAGATTTGTTGAGATTGGCAACTTCAATTATGAAGGGCTTGGGGATTTCAAAGGTGTTGTTGTAACATCTCCTTATTATATCAACATCTTCAATGCAGCAAATGGAGAGTATGTAACTCAGTTTTATACATATTGTTATGATATTACAGATTTGAAACTTGCGGACTTTGATGGGGATGCCTATGACGATATTGTTTACAGCGATTCATGCAGTATGAGCACGATAAAGGCATTAAGCGGAAATGGCTTTGGAGATTTGTGGATGAATTATCATTCTGCGCGGGAGATTGCAATTGGCAAGCTGACAAATGACGAGATTGATGATGTAGCATTCATAGGAGATTATGACGGTGGCACTTATTGGTGCGGAATAATTGACGGTTCAAATGGTCAGGTTGTTCTCAATGACTGCTATTCTTATTCCAATGAGTCAGGAAATGGTTATAATCTGGCAAGTTCAGTCGCTGTTGCTGACATAAACGCTGATGGATATGATGATGCAATATTCGGACAGGAAGATTATACTTATGATAGTTATGATAACAGTGGTTCTGAGATTTACAGGGTGAGGGCATTCTATTCTCATCAGGAAACTGAGAATGGTTTTGCAACGCAGGACAGCGAGAACCTCGGCAGTTACATAGCTGACATTGAGGCAATTTCCGGGAAAACTGCAGTTGTAACAAGCGGGCTTGGCGGGAACAACGCACAAACAATTTACCTTTTTGATAAGAACATGAACAAGATTTTGGATAAGCCCCATTCAGTCTATTCTATGGGCGATGGAACCAGTGTTGTTGGTATTGAAAACTGCGGGGTGAATGTCTTTGGCTCTGCTTCAAAAGACAGGAATATTTACTTATACCGCGAGGATGGAACCAACATCGGGAGAGCAGGGCTTGATGGGAATATAAGGATGTTCAAGATTCTTCCTCTCGGAGAAGGAAAGTGCATTGCTGTTGCAGTGGATGCTGAGCAGAGCTCTGGACCAGGACCAAAGACTATGTCTGCTGCTTCATCAAAAGGAAATGATTTGCAGACGGCAGGAATGGGCGGGAGCAGTGCGAGTGTGCTGCATGTGTTTGAATTCAAGGCATCTTCAGTGATAGATATACCTGATGGAGTTTATACTGAGGAGAAGGAGAACCCTGATGGAAGCACGAATGTGACTGTTAAAAATGAGGGCACAGGCAATAAGGTATTTGTGATTAATGTGCCTGTCAATGAAACTCTAGACATGGCTAATGTGACTGTTAATATCACGGAAGGAGAGATGATTAAGATAACAGGCATAAACCAGGAGAAGAAGGTTTATTTCACGAATGCTACAAGCAAGCTTTGTGTGCTTGATTCTGATACCCTTGCATCTTTGACTGCTGATGACACATGTACAGACAGCGGCGAGTTTGTGCTTGACTGCCCTGGAACAGCGACAGACCCTAATGGAGGCGCTAATGGGGGAATAGTGACTTGCACACTTGACGGCACAACTGCAATAGTCGGGCCTTTGGATCATTCAGGTGTTTCAACTGTGCTTGGAATATCTGTTGTTCCTGCTAC
Organism: Candidatus Woesearchaeota archaeon; assembly: GCA_964354195.1. Taxonomy (GTDB): domain Archaea; phylum Nanobdellota; class Nanobdellia; order Pacearchaeales; family GW2011-AR1; genus JAOAJC01. The sequence continues at coordinate 4,967 of CAYGYN010000037.1, forward strand.
AACTGGAGAAGAAATATCTATTGTTTCGCATGGTGTTCCAAAGAAACCTGCAGCTGTGCCTCAGACAACTCCGCAACCTCAAGCTGCACCTCAGGAAGAAAAACCTGCTGCGCCTCTGCCTGGAACAAAAGCATGGGTTAACAACATATTTTCAGTTGTACTGATAGAAATAGGGATAATTGCATTGATAGGGGCAATAATATCATTCACGTTCTGGTGGAAGAAGAGGAATAAGTACAGGTTTTAGTTAGAATTTTGATAGGTTATTTCTTTGCAGGCTTTACATACTGAGATTATCTTTTGAAATCTGCTGCACAGCCTCTTGCCTTTAGACTAAGGGCATTTTGCAAGTATGTTCTGGCGTATGCTTCCCCCTTTGCCCTTTCCTTTGAGCCTTCTGGAAATTGCCTTGAAAGGAGCTTCTGCTGCTTTGCTTTTATTAGATTATAATAAATTGCCTCCTGCTTTACCGGCTGTTCAAGTAGCTGTTTTTTCTTTTGCTCGAGATATTTCCTGTCGCCTGAGACAAATTCACCTTTAAGCAAGGGGTCAATCACCGACACATCAAAAGTTGAGACTGCATAATCAAACTGCTCCCTGGTAAAAGAATAAACATCCAACCACGCATTTGTGAAATCTCTTATCTCTGGAGAAACAACCACGAGGTCTATGTCTGAGTATGACTTCCTTGAACCGTAGTGAATCACCAAATCTGCAGATTTTGCCTTGCTGCCATACAGTTCTTCGAATAAGACCTTAACTTTCTCTCCGCTGCAATATCGGGGCATGCCTATTTCATAGAAAAGCGCCAGTATACCATGAGTTTTCTGAAATTCTAGCATCTCCTCAAGACCCTTCCTCGCTCCTTCTAGCATGTTCTTATATTTCTTGCTAAATCCATCTGTGCCGAGAAGATTGGAAAGATAATGTTCGGTCCATATAGCAAAAATCTCGTGAGTACCTGCATAACTCTGCCCAATTTTATTAATTAGATTGAAAGTAGGATTAGTCTCTCTGAACTCCCCCAGACTCTCGGAGGAAATTCCTTTTCTCCTGAACTTGCGCAGCTCATCGCGCAATAATCTCTTCTCCAGCCTCTCCAACTGCTTGCCCCTTCTTGAGTATTCAAAAAATAGTCCATGCCCAAAGTATTCGTGGAACAGATTAAGAGATACATGCTCTGAATCTCCGACTATGTAAGAAGTAAGATTTCTTGGCAAGAACGCGCCCCCTGCCCTTGAGTCAAGATTGAATCTGGCGCAGAAACGCGCCCAGCTATCCTTGTCCATAATCTCCAGCTTTGTTCTTCTAGGCGTGAAGCCCAGCAATTGCTGGTAGTGTTTGCTAACTTCCTGAATTATATCGTTTGCAGTTTTCATGTTAAAAAAGAAAGAGCCTCCCCTCTTCCAGAGGCTAATAATTTAATTTTCTTTAAGTTCTCTCAGCCTTTTGACTATTTTCTTCGCAGAGTCAATGGTTTCTGAATCGTCAAATATACCATCTCCATATTGATAGATTTTGAATAGCGTCCTTATCGCCTCATCTATTTCCTGAGGAACTGGCTCTTTGGCTAAGATTTCATTGTACTCTGGTAAATTACCATGTTCTCTGTCATAAGAAACTGCTCTGCTATGAATCGAAGAATCCTTTGGATCCTTAAGGAATCCCTCATATATTTCCAGCAGTTCGCTTCTTAGATTTTTTAGAGTTTTCATGTTTATTTCTTTAGTCATCAGACCTTGATTTCTTAAAATATTTACTGATGCCCAATTTATCTCCGTAAAGATCCAACATCGCAGCATCATAGCTGGGGATGCCTTTGGAGAGTCCGCCATATGTCTTCAATTTGGCGCTTCCACCTATCCCTTCGTGGATATGTAACTGGAATTCTCCTAATGGGCTGTCTCTTATTGTCAGAGGCCTGCTTGCGTGGGAGATGGGTCTGCTTGCTGCGAAGTGATCCATCCTGTCAAAGATAGAGCCTCCACCGAATCCTCCTGCTCCGAATCCGCCGCTGGATCCTCCTCCGAATCCGCCTCCAAAATTGCCTAGGGGTCCGGTATATAACTTGCTTACGCCCAGACTGTAGAGTTCAAGTCTGCCATATGAATGGCTTTCTTTTTTTATTGGTGCATCTTGGTAATTTCTTGAGATTTGTTCAAGTTGTTGCATTTTTTCTTTTACCTCCTTTCAATTGTTTACTATTAGTTGAATAGAAACTGTCAGAGGATTTGTCCTGCATTGACTCCTGCTGCGAATAAATGACATTATGTACCGCTGATTTGAATGGATAAGGGCCTACGTGAGGAAAATCTTTCAGAGATTTCCTTTCTTTTTCAAGCCTTTTTATTGCCAGACTAATCGCAGATATGCCTGGCGGCAATATGTAATATGTGCCCGGGTCAGGCTCTTCATCAAGAGGGTCGAATGGTTTTGCCGGGCGCGAATCAAACATTCCCATTTTAGTAAGCAAGCCCTCCATTCAGCTGCTGCCTTGCATTAAAGTCCGGGGCTAATCCATACGGCGGCAAATTTATCAAACCTGGCTGGTTCGGCTGATTTGGGTTGTACTCTGGGTGTACAATTTTTCTGTCAGGCAAATAAATCCTGTGCTCCAGCGGGTCTGCCAATGGATGAGGTCTGATTGGGTTGTCCTCTTCATTCGGAATAATAATCTTCCGGTTTGTCAGGTAGATGCCCCCTTGGGACAGGGAGAAATTATCCGGCGCTGCCATTTTGTTTCTCCTCCCTTGCTGCAACGTACTTGTTCAGGGTATTTTCCAGGCGTTTGGCAAAGATTTTGCCTGCCTCCTCAGATATGCGCCCTGCGTCTATGGGAATTGCTCCTGCAGAAACAATCAGGCCGTTCAAGACTGTCTCCAGCTCTTCCTGATGCTTGCCATAGGCATAACCCACGACTCCTTTCATACGAAAGCGGTCGTCTAAAAAGTTTAGTACGTCTATGTTGTAGATGTCGCCATCCTCGTAGGGAATTACGAAGCTCTCGAGGTTGGGGTTGCACGAATGCTGATAACTTATGCCCTGCTCCCTGAGATATTCTGACGTGTTGGTTTCTGGGTTCCTCACGCCAAAAGCCAATACTCCGCAATGTCCGTTTTTTCTTATTGTTGTTTGTTCCATGTTGTTTTGTCCTCCTTAAGACTATTAGCAACCGGCTTGAATTCATCGTGCCCGGTTTCGTCTTTGTGGATTATGCAATCCTTTGGATTCATCTTCATCCCGCAGATTTTGCAGAGGTGAATCTCAAGCGGACTTCCTTCCTTCCTTCTCTGGTTTTCGTTTTTGTTTGTCATGTTCTTGTTAATTTATCTAAGACATCAAAAAATATATATCTAATCCTAATATAATAATAAGTAACCTATTATATACGAACATTTAGAAAAGTTTAAATATAAGCTAATCTTGTGATTATCATGAGAAGGAAGGTAATAAAGCAAGGACCAGCAACGCTTATGGTTAGCCTGCCGTCAAAGTGGGTGAAAGAAAACAAAATATCTCCTGGCGATGAGATGGCGGTGCTTCCTTCGGGGAATAGAATCATCTTCTCTAAAACCGAGCATAAATCGGGCAGAAAGGAGATAACTGTGAACGTTGACGACTTCTGCATTCATTTTGCGCTGTCAAGATTTTTAGCGGTTTTATACAAAACAAATTATGACAAAATAACAATTGTTTATACAAAACCCGTCTACCTCGAAAGAGCAAAAGAGAAAATTCCCCTAAAGGTTTCAGTGCAGGATATTGTCAAGAGATTTGTTGGAGCTGAGATTACCTCGCAAACATCCAACAAGATAGATATCGAGTGTTTTGCCACTGAGGAGAATCCTGACTTGGACAAGATAAGCAAGAGGATTTATTTCCTTATGAGAGAGACCTTGAATGACATGCTTTTGTCAATAGGCAAGGATTACAGGAAGTTTCATGAGACAATCTACTTGCACCATGACAATATAACTAAGTTTATCAATTATTTTGAAAGAACGTTGTATGGTTCTGACAAGAGCGAGGATGAGAAGAAGAGCGCATTTGCGTTTTATTCTCTTTTAGGCATAGCTGTTGATAAGATGAGGCACATAAGCTACAAAATTGACAGGTTTGGCTGCACTCCAAAAGCAAAGAAATATCTTGAAGATATTTTTAAGGTATTTTATGAACAGTTTGAATATTCTGAGGAAAAGCATGCACCACAGGAATTAATCAGAAAGAGATATATGCTCAGGCAAAAGATAATCAATGAGAGTTTTAACATAAAAGAATATCAAATTATCTCAGATGCAATGTTGTTCCTTGACACAATAATCAATTTTTCGGAATATGTCATAGCAAAGAATCTTGAGAAGGGGCAGAATATTAATTAGAGATTTGAAGGGAAAGTCTTTCTGAATAAATCATATAATTTAGGGTCAGCCTCAAGCAGTTGGGCATTCTGCCTC
>CAYGYN010000038.1:0-4127 GCA_964354195.1 Candidatus Woesearchaeota archaeon
GTGTGTGTGGTAGTACACGATTGAATCCGGGGCATTTTTCAAAATATCGACCAGCTCCTTGATGTTCCTCGCCTTGATACCAGTCAATTCCGTAAGATGCACCCGGTCAAAAAAGCGAAACGGTTCTCTGGACTTCTTCACGTGAGCCTACCTTCCGGATGATAGTCTACAGCATTTACTCGAATGACAACAGCCCCTTTCCGCTGTGGACATAGACTGTAGCACAGCATGGCCCTGGTTTTGAAGATTTAGAATCATTCAATTTTGGGAGCCGCCGGGATGGCTGAACAGCGGGTTCCGGGCAGCTTCGCTGGAACGTAAGGAAAAACCCGCAGGTAAAAAACGCCCCTACGCTCAGGTGTAACGACGCCTGCAACGGAACCGTGAACGCCAAGTCACGGACTCGGAATAGCTGTTCAGCGGTTCGCTTAGCATTCGGGAATCTTGGGCATCCGCCTCTGGCGGCTGGCCCCTACAGAATGCTCTCTAATATTCAATTGGGGTCATTGTAGAACATAAGTTCTCATGCAGTCAAGAGGGAAATGTCGCATTGATTTAAGCTGTCAAGGGGCCCCTCGCCCTGGGCGCTCTTATCCCCCCTTTTCTAAAGGCAATAATATACTTGACACAGTAACACTTTTGTGCTATACTCGTTCTTGAGTGGAGGCTAGAAACATGAAAGAACCAACTACCCTAATTGAAGCAATCACATACTTCTCTGACCCCGATGTTTGTCTGGACTTTGTGGCAAAGCTGCGCTGGCCTAATGGCGTAGCTTGCCCAACTTGCGGAAGTACGGATGTTAGGTTCATTAAAACCCGCCGTATATGGGAGTGCAAAGCCCATCATGAGAAGCGTCAATTCTCGGTCAAGGTAGGCACTATCTTCGAGGATAGCGCAATCGGATTGGACAAGTGGCTTGCTGCTATCTGGATGATTGCTAATGCTAAGAATGGTATCAGTTCCTATGAAATCGCTAGGGGATTGGGCGTTACTCAAAAGACAGCATGGTTCATGATGCACAGAATCCGTTTGGCTATGGGAGTTGACAACGGCAAGTTCTCTGGCACAGTTGAAGCCGATGAGACTTTCATTGGTGGCAGAGCTATCAATATGCACAAGTCCAAGCGTGAGAAGACTATCAAAGGGCGTGGCACTATCGGCAAGGTCGCTGTCATGGGGCTCTTGGAGCGTCACGGGCTTGACGATAAGCCAAGCAAGGTTCAAACCAAGATACTTGCTGATACCAGCCGAAACACAATCCCTCATGCGGTCAGAGAGTCGGTTGAGGTAGGCAGCAATCTTGTCACCGATGCGCTCGCTCCCTATGACGATTTGAATACCGAGTACGTTCATGAAGTGATTGACCATGCTGAGGCTTATGTCAGAGGGCATGTTCACACCAACGGCATTGAAAACTTCTGGAGTCTCTTGAAGCGAGCAATCAAAGGAACATACGTCAGTGTTGAGCCATTCCACTTGGTTCGGTATCTTGACGAACAGACTTTCCGTTTCAATACTCGAAAGACTAATGATGCTAACAGATTCGAGTCTGTAGTAAATGGCATTGCTGGCAAGCGGTTGACTTACAATCAACTCATTGGAGCCAATACGACGCCAGTCTAAGAGGGGGAAGAAAAGACGTGAAGAAAAAACCAAAGGCTGAGACGCCATTCCAGCGTTTTAAGCGACTCACAAAGAAGGTTGTATCAGCACCGAAGCCAAAGACAGACAAAACGCAAGCCTCCTAGCTTATTGTTGCTTTGTAGTTGACGATTATCTATAAAGTTTGTATTATTGCTCGGTGGGCCCGTAGCTCAATGGGAGAGCACCCGACTTTCAATTGGCATCATGAGGGTTCGAATCCCTTCGGGTCCACCTATAATTATAGGAATATCTCAGTATGTGACAATTGACAAATCACATGAATTGGTGGTATAATGCATTCGAAAGTCGGGTGTTGGTAAGAACCCAAAAGCAAGCAGGTCAGCGTATTTTCTTTGCGTAAAGGAGAGAGGCGGCCTGCTTGTCTTATATCCGCCAATCCCTCCAGAAGAGACCTTGTAATCATGGGGCATCATCTTTCAGTTTTGTGGCAAGATGAACCATGAATTCTCGTACATGCCCAAAGATTGTTTCCGCTCGTTCCTCGTCATAAGTATCTCGCACGTGCATAACATGGTTTCTCCATGCGTTTTTGAAATATCGAAACTGTAAAGCGGCCTCAGAATAGAATTGTTCCTTTACCTTGTCACCGCCAGATGCAGTCTTGATATTGGTCTCGACCTCATGAATTAGAGATTCCCAGTTCCTGTAATCAATCTTGGTAATACCCACATCTTTGGCCAAGACAGAAAGGCCGATTTCCAGTACTCTCATCGAATGAAAAACACTTGCTGTCCACTCTTCAAAGGCCAAGCACTTACCAGCATGCTTAATGTCTTGTTCGGCAGATGGGAATGCTTCGGCAACTTGCTTCCCAAACAAGTCACCAGCCAATAGTTCCTGCCTATCTGGCTCAATAGAGAAGAATACCATTGATTCCATCTCATCAATCAAACGCCCCTCAAGTTCAAGGAAAGGACTGCTAACCTCTTCGTAGGTAATGGTGGATTTCGACAGTTTTGGTAGGAGCTTGCTTATCGTTTTTGCTGACATAGACAGATTGAGGCGTAAACATTCCTGCTCAGACCGTGTCAATAGTTTTTTCAGGTCTTTTCTTGTATCTTCTCGTATTTCCTGTTTCAAGAACCTATCACTTTCATCTTTCGCAATAATCCCAACACCGATATTCATTCCCGTCGTATGTCCCAATATTGCAGCAAGGTCAATAAAAAAGTCTGGGCTAAATTGTTTCATGATAAGTTCCCATAGTGTGGTACGCTTAATCATTCTACTCCCCCCTTCCCCACTGTGTCAAGTATATTGTTACCTTTCTAAAGGGGGTAAGGGGGATTACGCAGTCCAGAAAGAAAGACACAGCAGGGGCTACTATGGAGATGGTTTCATTCCGGACGCTCGAGAAGGGCTTGGTTTTGACCGCTTCAAGAAGTCTACAAAATGACGAATCGTTCAATTCTGCAAAAGGCTCGCCGAGATTTGCGTGAGGCATCGTATAGCCAAACTCTCCATTCAAAAGATGATGCCCGTTGCATCATTACCATGCCAAGTGTAGAATGGGCACGGTTGGTTTTCGGGTATCCTAGAACATCGGCTTTTATACTAAACAATAGCCATACCATTCGATGCCTCGGCGGGTATTGAGAGGATAGATTATAATGAACAACTTTAAAGAGAAAGCTAATTTCATATGGTCCGTAGCTGACTTGCTCCGCGGGCCATATCGACCGAATCAGTACAAGGATGTCATGCTTCCAATGACAGTACTGCGGCGGCTTGATTGCGTGCTCGAACCCACGAAGGATGCGGTGCTCGCTAAGCTAAAAAGCCTGGAAGGGGGAAAGGTTCAGAACGTTGAGCCAATTCTCAACAAGGTGGCTGGGCAGTCCTTTCACAACACCAGCCGCTTCACATTTGAAAAGCTGAAAGGCGAACCAGACAACATCGCCGCAAACCTGACGCAGTACATCAAGAGCTTTTCAACCCGTGCCCGCGAAATCATCGAACACTTCGGCTTTGAGGAACATATCGCTAAACTCGATAAGGCCGACCGTCTGTACCTACTCGTTTCCAAATTCTGCGAGATCGACCTTCATCCTGACAAGGTGCCCAATATAGAGATGGGCTATATCTTTGAGGAGCTAATACGGCGTTTCAATGAGGCCAGCAACGAAGAAGCTGGAGATCACTTTACCCCTCGTGAGGTCATTCGCCTCATGGTCAACCTGCTCTTTATGCCTGACAGCGATATACTCACTACCAAGGGCATCGTTAAGACCCTGTGTGATCCGGCATGCGGAACCGGCGGTATGCTGTCCGTATCTGAGGAATACCTGCGCGAGCTAAACCCTGATGCCCGGCTGGAGGTCTTCGGCCAAGACTACAATGACCAGGCCTACGCCATTTGTGGTTCCGACATGATGATCAAGGGCCAGAGTCTCGACAATATCCGCTTCGGTAATAGCTTTACCGAAGACTATATGGCTGGCAAGACCTTCGATTACTTG
>CAYGYN010000039.1:0-4024 GCA_964354195.1 Candidatus Woesearchaeota archaeon
TTACTGATACATCCTTAGACGTAGATTCTGAAGCTATGATGGATGCTTTAAATACTTATTATCACACTTCCCCTGTTGTTACAGAAATATTTAATTCGGACGATCTACTACGCAAAGTTGTTTTATAAGTACGTTAAATAAGGGTAAGAGCTTCTTTGTTTTTATCCAATATAAGCTGGAGAATTAAATATCTTTACGAGTATTTCACACTCTTCTTCTGTAGGAGGCTCAAATATTTTATCAGTATCTTTATAGAAACTTTTAAATTCTCTGTCTATCCAGATTAGCATGTGCGGGGCTATAATCTTTCTCATTTCTTTTAGCGGACAAATCATATCCACTACTACTAATTCATTTTTAGTATTAGAAATTTGTTTAACCATTTCTTTAGCGGCATTTAATCTTCCTTGAATTGAAAAATCTTTATTGCCACTAGATTGACGAACGCTGTCATTATTGAGATACAGATGAGCTCCAAATGAATCTTTATATTTATTATAATATGTGGATTTCCCAGCGCCACTTCTACCCATAATTAATATTATAAATTTAGCATTCATTACGGCTGCGTCTCTGGTTTATATTTTCACAAAGGTTTTAACCCCTAGACAAGAAACAAAACATCCCATAATCAGAAATCACATCAAGAAATCTTGATACTGAAATCATGTGAGGTTGGCCGTTAGAGTCTTTAATTTTTACTTCTGTTGTCGGAAGTAATTTTCCTTGACTAATCATTAATTGGGCTAATGTGGCTAATTTATTGAACTCGTTTTCATCCTCTCTTTCTGTTGCCAAAAAATATCCTTCTGGCAAAACCTCAAATGGGACATTTAATTGAGTGAGGTTGTTAGCAAAAAAAATAATTGCGCCGTCTAAATTTTCGGCCCATATCCAACCATCTATTGGGTAAGTATACGAGTCTTTGTCTGCCGATGATAATACATAGTTTGGACCTTCTACTATATTCGGAGCATAGAGAATCTGAGAGTCTTCTTTTTTATAAAATCCTGAGTTGTTCATAATAAATTATCCTGTGACTACAAATCCTTTGAGTAGGGCTTTGTATGTTCCTAGTAATCGAAAGGCCAGTGTTTGCGCCCCGCTAGCAGCCATTGGTCTTGACATTGTGACGCTCACATTTGGGACGATACTCACAATTGTTGAATTATATTTAACCGTACCTGATCCATTTGTTGTTAATGGTAAAGCAGAGCCACCAGCAGTCGCAGCAACTTGAAATGTATCTGTAGTAGAGCCTACCACAAAATAAATTGTATTGATTACAATACCTGTTGTAGTAGTGACTACGGAAAATGAAACTTCATCTCCATCGCTCAGTCCGTGCGCAGTTAAATTTACCAAATCACCAGCATCCGTAAATGTTACTGCTCTACCTGTTGTAAGACTAGTGTTGGTTCCTGTAACTTGCATACCAGTAGATAACCCTGTTGTGCTTGCCATTGTGATTATCACAGAACCAGCAGTTGGTGTTCCACTTAAAGATACTGGTGTGGGAGCGCCCCAGTTGTTTGTTAATGTCATTGTTCTCGTAGCGCCAGCTTGTGCTGTTCCTGCATTTGCGAAAATAATTTCAAGATTTTCTTTTGATAATTTATTATTTGTAAAATCTATTGTATATTTTATATTAGTCACTAATATAGAAGATAAAGAAAAGCAACTAGCAAATATAGATGAAAATCCTGCTGCTACAGTATTAACATTAAGAGCAGGAACAGCCACTAACGCTTGGCAATTGTTAAACATACCATTTATAATTGATGTCGCTACAAGATTGAATGTTGGTATTGTTGTTAAAGAAAGACAACTTACAAACATATTATTAACTGAAGTCACCTTGATGGTATTGAATGCTGGTACGCTAGTTAATGAAAAACAAGAGCTAAACATAGAATCCATGCTTGTAACATTTTGCGTATTAAATAAGGGAACCGTTTTTAAATAGCTGCAACCAAAAAACATACTGTTCATACTTATAGCCGTTGCTGTATTAAACAGCGGAACAGACGCTAAAGAATAGCAGAATTGAAACATAGATGTCATCACTGTTACAACTGTAGTATTAAATAACGGTACTGTAACTAATGAAACACATGAATTGAACATATTGGACATAGTTGTTACGCTTCTTGTATCAAATAAAGGAACTGATGATAAATTATAACAAGACGCAAACATGGATGACATGTTCGTGACACTCCTTGTGTCAAGCAAAGGAACTGATTTTAAAGTAGAACAAAATGTAAACATGGATGACATACCTGTTACATTTATTGTATTAAACAACGGGACAACCACTAAGGAATAACATGTGTTAAACATAGATGTCATAGTTATAACACTTCTTGTATCAAATAAAGGTACAGTTGTTAAATAATAACAGAGCTGAAACATAGATGTCATAACTGTTACATTTCTTGTATCGAACAACGGAACAGATTGTAAAGAATAACAACTCTGAAACATAGATGTCATGTTCGTGGCACTCCTTGTATCAAACAACGGAACAGATGGTAAAGAATAACAACCTTGAAACATACTCACCATGTTTGTTGTATTTACTGTATTAAATAGAGATACAGTAATCAGCGCTTGGCAAGCGTTAAACATGATGGATGTATTTGCATTGCTAGCAAAATTTGTATCACTTGAAGTAGAAAATTGTTTTAATGAATAACAAGTATTAAACATGCCTGATGTAGATGTAACGGCAGCGGTTTTACCTATATCAATTTTTTGTAAACCATAAAAATTAACAAATAAATTAGCAAATGAAGTGATAGTGCCAGTGTTAATTAAATTGACATAACTTGTTTTTTTACCCCAAACAGCAGCGGATGACAATGTTAACCCTGTTAAGTTTGGGCCAGATATGTACATTTCCTCTATAGGCTGATTATATGTATTTGCAGCCGCAGTAGAAGGATGCCGTATAGTGAGATTTAAAGTTAGTAAATTTTGACCAGCTTGTGGTGTAACGATAACAATAGCTTGTTTGAAACCACTTGATGTTAATGTTGTATTAGTCGGATCATAAGTTGAAAAATTATAGCTGTGAGAAGCGGTAACGCCCGTAGCAACATCTTCTACAGAGCCATCTCCCCAATCAACATTATAGTTTCCTGTAGCACTAAATGCTAAAAAATTAGAATTATTATCGCTAATAAATACTAAAAATGCCGCCTTTTGTTCAGTGTTATCAATTGCAGGCATCGTTATATAATCAGATGGCCTAGAATATGTAGGTGTTTCTGTTCTGATCGGTAAAGCAACTCCATTATATACAGGGTCATTTCTATTGTAAGCTACAAAAGAAGAGGGTACTTTTTTAGTTGAAGCTGGTCGAACTTTTTGTCCGTAACGAATACTCATAATTATGCAGTAATTCTATTAACGTAACCATACACATTGATTCCACTAGGAATGGAACTTACGCCATAAACGACACTAGCTGTTGAGCCACTACCTTCAAGCACTAGCCCAGGAGAAACTAGGGTTGGTCCAGAATAAGCTTGAACGATAACGGGGCCAAGAACATTAGACGCTCCAGTTGCTCCCCAATATACAGTAAGTAATGCGTCCGAAGCTCCAGTATTATTAGCATATAACCAAATCTCATCAAGGTCATTGGCATTATTTAACGTTTGATGAACTTGAACACCTGGAACTCCGCTGGAAGTCAATATGATACCAGCGCCGATAGCTGTTTGAGATAGTGGAATTTTTGAATAAGTAGCCATATTTTATGCGAACATTGAAATTGAAATAATTAAATTGGAGTCATTAACATTAACGGTTCCGCTTCCCCCGCCAGTTCCAGCATTATCAGTAAATGAACTAGAAACACTAGATCCTCCCCTTTGAAAAAGAGTGATGGTTTTAGTAGCGTCTCCAGTAATAGACATGCCAGTAACAGCGTCATTAAAACCAGTAGTAGCAAAGCCACTAATTGATTGTCCGTTTGAAATATTATAATAGCGAGAGTCAGCCGCTCCTGTGGTTA
>CAYGYN010000040.1:0-3151 GCA_964354195.1 Candidatus Woesearchaeota archaeon
TATGGGGGTTATAGATGGTGTAAATTCAACATTTGAACTTCTAAATGAGCCAATACCAAATTCAGACCATTTATATTTAAATGGGTTATTGCAAGATTCTGATGAAGATGGTGATTATCTAATAAACGGCAAGTTTATTACATTTTTAAATCCTCCCTATCCGGGCATGAAATTAAAATGCAGTTATAGAACTTTTTAATAAATTACAAACTATTTAATATAGGAATATATTTATAAAAAGAACACAAAAAAAGATGGAAGAAAATAAAACATATACAACGTCAGATTTATATTTAACTGCTTATTTAAAAGTCAAAGGACATAAATATAGAGTTGAAAAAATAAGATCAAAATCAAATTTTGTTTTTGATGAAACGGACGAATTAATTTCAGATGTAAATGATTATCTTTCTGAGTCAGGATCTTGTGAACCATTGACCTATACCAACGCAATTAAAAACCTTAAAAATTTCCTATATAATAATAGGTAAAAAATTAATATTTAGGTATCTTATTGGTACATAAAAATTTTTTAATAAATCTCTTAACATGGAAGATGTTATAAAATCCATTTATAAAATATCCCCCTATAAAACAGAATATTATAATAGAACACTATTCGCCAATGAACGTGAGGCGGTATACGGTGAAATAACCCAACAATCAACAGACGCAATAGTAAATGAATTTAAGACTTATTTTAATGAAAACACAGTATTTTATGATTTGGGTTGTGGGTTAGGTAAAATGGTTGCACATATAGGTATTAAATACGGTGTAAAAAAATCTTGTGGAATTGAGTTATCAAAAGAAAGAATTGACGGAGCTAACTATATTAAACAAAACTATTGTTTAGAATATAATAATATTAGTTTCATTAATAAATCATTTTTTAATTGTGATTTAACTGATGCGACTGTGGTTTATTGTGATAACACAATGTATGACTATGAATTTGATAAAAAAATTATTAATTCCTTACCGAAGGGTTGTCTTATCATCTTAAGAAAAGGTACTCAAGAAATTAACGGTCAAAAAGTTAACAAAATAAATAAAGAAAATTTCCCAACAACATATTCAAGTAAATCTATATGTTATTTAATTAAAGAATAGAATTTAAAAAAAATTTTAAATTTTTTGAACTTTTGCTAAAGTTCGTGATATTTATATAAAAAATATTTTACCTATTGGTAAATAATATTAATATTCATATTTAAAATCCTTATTTAAAATCCTTATTTAAAACCCTTATTTGTATTCCGTGAGTGAACGAGAATATTTTTTTATGCACTCAAGTCAACGTATTCCTATTTAGATTTATCGGTCAAGAGGTTCTTATACCTATTAGTGAAAAAGTGTCACATTAAAACCATAAATTTTAAAATATAAAAAAATGGCAGAAACTAAAATTGTCTTAAATAGACAGTCCGATTTAATATTGGACAACGCACAAATTACTGCCCCAGTTGGTATCGTCGTTGCTGATATCGATGGTTTACAATCCGTTGTAACATCCATTGATACAAACGTATCTGACGTAATGTCCACTGAGGTATCTAACCGCATCTCTGGTGATGAATCTGTGGCTGAAGATTTACAATCAGCTGAAATTAGTCTTAAATTAGACTTAGTTGCTGAAGCATCTTCTCGTGTTGCTGGTGACGAATCACTTGCAGCTAACCTTTCTACAGAAGTTGCTAACCGCGAAGCAGATGTTGACGCTGAGGAATCTCGTGCAATCGTTGCTGAAACTTCATTACAAAACAACGTTGATGCTGAAGCATCCCTTCGTATTGTTGGTGATGAGTCAGTAGCTGCTGCAATGAGTGTAGCTGATGCTTCTATCAACACAGCATTGTCTGCTGAAGTATCTCGTGCTGAATTAGCTGAATCTTCATTGAATACTAAAGTAGAATTCGTTATCTCTAACGTTGATCCTGCAGCTATCGATTCATTGACTGAAATCGTTGGAGCATTCCAATCAGCTGATGGTGACCTAAATGGTGCTATCACATCTTTGGCAACTGCAGCAACAACAGCAGTAGACAATGAAGCATCTATTCGTTTATCGGCTGACAATTCAATCGCTGGTGAACTTTCTTCAGAAATCGCTGACCGTGAAGCGGCAGTATCTTTGGAAGAAGCTGCTCGTATTTCAGGTGACGCTTCAGTTAACGCTGATTTGTCTACAGAAACTGCAAACCGTGAAGCTGCAGTATCTGCTGAAGCATCTCGTGCTACAGCTGCTGAAGGTTCATTGGCTTCTGATTTGTCTTCTGAAGCTGCTCGTGCTGCAAGCGCTGAGTATTCATTGGAAATGTATGTTGATGAAATGGACGGAGCATTGCAATCTTCAATGTTGGAACAAATGTCAATTGCTGATGCATCTGTAGCTACTGAAGCTAACAACAAAATTAATCAAGAAGTATCTGCTCGTACTGATGCTGACACTTCTATCGCTGCTGGTCTTTCTTCAGAACTTGTTGATCGTGCTGCTGCTGTATCTTCTGAAGCATCTACTCGTTTGGCTGCTGACCAATCAATCGCTGCTGACCTATCTTCAGAAACTTCTGCTCGTATCGCAGACGTTGACGCTGAAGAATCAAGAGCTATGGCTGCTGAAGGATCTCTTGCTGCTAGCCTATCTTCAGAAACTTCTGCAAGAATCGCTGACGTTGACGCTGAAGAATCTCGTGCAATCGCTGCTGAAGGTTCATTGGCTGCAAACTTGTCTTCTGAAGTATCTGCAAGAATTGCTGATGTTGACGCTGAAGAATCAAGAGCTACAGCTGCTGAAGGTTCATTGGCAACTGCAATGTCAAATGCTGACGCTGCTGAAGCATCTTTCAGAGTTGCTGGAGACTTGTCTCTACAAAACCAAATCGATTTTATCACTTCAAACGTTGATGCTGCTGCAATCGATTCATTGACTGAAATCGTATCTGCATTCCAATCTGCTGATGGTGATATCAATGGTGCAATTACTACATTGGCTGAATCAGCTGCTGCTAGTTTGTCAGTTGAAGTCGCAAGAGCTACAAGTGCTGAAGGTTCATTGGCAACTGCATTGGCTGCTGAAGAGTCTGCTCGTATTGTAGACGTTGATGCTGAAGAATCAAGAGCTATTTCTGCTGAAGGTTCAATCGCAGTT
>CAYGYN010000041.1:0-2589 GCA_964354195.1 Candidatus Woesearchaeota archaeon
TAAGATTTCTTCTATTGTTAATTCTATTTCTTTTTGTATTAATACACAATCGTATGATCCAAAAAACCAAGGATCCATTTTAAATCCATCAGATTTATCAAGATTGTAACTATACTTACCTGGTACAGATTGTCCCATGTATTTATTCATTCCACCATCTTCACACCATCCTACTGGTGCATCACAATCATATTCCCATTGATCGTCATCTCTAAACTCTTTTTCTGTTTTAAATCTATATTTACTCATAGCTTTGATATAAAAAGAGAGCCATTATAGCTCTCTTAATTAGTTTGTTACTCTTCGTCTTCAGATTCTCTATTCTCGATTGCATTTTTAATCTTATCTAGAATATCCTTTAATTCTTGTGGCATTTGTCCATCTTCTGATGACATCATTTTTATCATTAACCTTTTATGTATCTCTTCCATCTTATCACGTAGATAGAATGATGATAACAATACAAGTTGAGAATAACTAAACTCATTTAATGCAGCTTCTACTAATTCACTTGGTGAACATCCAGCGCCATCATCATCATCTGCATTATCATCATTATTCATACCTTCGTGGGCTTTGAATAATATCTTTTTAACAGTATCTTGTAAATCATCAAGATATTCAGATGTTACACCTACTGCTTTGTTTAACTTCTTTTGACCGTGGTCAAAGGTGAATATACCACCTGATTTTGTTGTTGTGCTCATGTTATTAAGGATTTAATTAATTATTTTTTACTGCTTTCTTCTATTTTCATACCAATAACTATTGGTAATAAAATTGGTGATATTATACATGATATGAATGCATGTTCATATAGCTTTCCATTTTTCTCTTTATCTTTCAATAGCATACCTATCATGACTAAATAGCAAATTATACAATACACTATCATTGTAATAATGTTTGTCTAATGTCTATTGTTCTTTCTGATATGATTCCCTTCTTGAAGTTCCATATCACCTCAACTACAAGCCTTCTGGCTTTAATAGCTCTTAATCGATCTGTTGAACCAACTAATGTTCCTTTATTAATTCTTGGTCTCATAATGATTATATTATAAATGAAACAACTCTTACTGCACCTATTACAAATAATACTACACATAAACTTAAGCATGTAGCTCTTAAAATCTTATTCTCTGTAATATATACTTCTTTCTGAAGCTCTAATATTTCAATCAAATGATCTTTAGTCTTCAGCAATTTATCTGCTGTTCCTAACACTTTGTCTTGATACTCTAATAACTCTTTTAACTCATCAATTGTTTGTTCAATTGGTTTTACTGATTTTGCCATGTTAATTGTTGTTTGTTGTTAATATTACCATTTTGTCTCTCTTGGACAGTCTTTAGAACTCCCTCTCACCCATTGTAAGAAGGAGTTACATAGTTTAATTATCGTTTTCATTTTCTACAGCTTTAGCATAATTACTGTAATGAATTAAAGCATTTACTGCCCATACAACACAAAACATATTGTTATGAATTGCATTATACATACACATACCCATACATAATATGAATAATGTAACTGATATTGCTATTCTCATAGTCCTATCATTTCATCAAAGCAACTCTCTAACAAATGTGTTAGATGGAATCGCTCTTCTACTAAGACATCTACTTTGTATTCTATCTCATGAATGTTTGTATCATCATGTGCACTTCTAAGACCATCTAAGACACATATTTCATTCTTGATGTCTTGTAATCTTTGTTCAATTTGTTCTGTTTTCATTATAATAAGTATTTATTAAATTTTTCAGTTACTAATCGTATTTGTTCTCTAGCATAAATATCTGCATCATAAGATGTATATGAATCAACTAATGATTTGATTGTGTTAGCCTGTGATGTAACATATGCTTCATCATGACTATCATTGTTATAAGTATGAGCTGTGTCAAATCCTATTATGAGATATTCTTTCTCTTTGTCCCATTGTGTGAACGTAATTTCTTCAGGACAATGTTTAGGTTGTAGATAATTATAATATCCCATATTTTCTTCACCTAATAATTCTACTAATATTGGATGGTCTTTGGGAATATGAACGTATCCACATCCCCAACCAGTTTTAGCTATTGTTTTAAAATCTTCTTCGTATGCTATTGTACTAATGTATGTTTCCATAATGTTATAATGTTTGATCAATTACTACTTCTATTAATATTAGTCCTGAAAATAATAGGACTAATAGTATTATTAGCCCTACTACAGCTTCTCTATGTTTCCACATGTAAGCTAATTGTTGTTTAATGTTTTTCATGTTATCGTCTACTGTTATGTGTCCAACTACTTCTTTTGTGGAAACAATGGTTACTACTACAACTAGAACACAGCAATATAACTGTGAACAATATCAATGCTATTGCATAAGGTTTAAACTGTCTCATATTAATCATGTTTAATGCGTTTATCAATATCACATGCTATTATAACAGCTGGTATCCAACCAAATATTAACATAAGCATTAATGTTCCACCATGTGTGTAACAATCACGATATGATAAGTCTTATATACCATATCCAATAAGGCTAATTAAAGCCCATGTACTAAGAAACGTAGCTATTATAGCTAACATAA
>CAYGYN010000042.1:0-4334 GCA_964354195.1 Candidatus Woesearchaeota archaeon
AGGAAAAGACACGCCGTGGCAGTGATCTCAGGAGCACTGTGTACCGTTCTCGGCGGCGGCGCTTGGATCACCTCGATGATCGTGCCACACTACGTTACTTGGCACTCTTTCCTATACTACTTCCTACCTGTCTTCCTTACATCACTCTTCGGAACGTGTCTGGTCCATTCAAGAAAGATGGAGTTCAAGCAGTGAACTGCTGGAAAGCTTCGGCTGACGATCATTACTGGAGCGATAAGGAGGGCTTGGGGGCTGAAGTCGGTAACGCCGTTGAAGCTTCTGTATACAAAACCTAACAGCGCATGGAGAAAGCGTGTGTTAGCTTATGGTTAGAGCCTCACGATTTGAGCGTGTTCTCAAGAAGTGGTGATGTTCTGCTTATCCCCCGCACAATCCCCTCTTTTTCTCAGAAACCTAAGCGTGTCCGATTGACTAAGCGTCACTGTCCTAGCTGTGGTGCTCCGCTGCCTAGACGCGGAAATCGTCCGGCTTCTCTGTGCCGCACATGCCACGCCCAGAGGATAGCCAGACGAGAATAGCAGTCTAGCGTGTCCTTGTGCAGCGGCTCAGGGCCATCTTTGTCCATAATGGCTTGTGCAGAGAACAACGAAGACGTCTATCTTCCCGTATGGTTCTGCTATGTATTGCGTGAGGGTTTCAATGCGCGGTGCAGGGTTTGGTAAACAGAAAAAGAGGGAGGAAACATGCTTTGTGTAACGTTTATGGAAGCGCGCGTTTTCTCGATACGACTTGGGAAGCACGGTTCTCAGGTCTTTGTTATATCAGGTTTGAGGAGCGACGTGCGTGCTCCGTTTTCGACTGTGCTGTTGATGGAGAAAAAAGGAGGATGACCGGGTGCTCTCCCGATCGTTGCTTCGTGGATTGAAGATTTTCGATATGATGAAGACAATCGCTAGCTCTGACTTGCCTTTGTAGCGTGTTTCCTGTTCTGCAGAATTCGCTTGGAATGCCCTGTCAATCCAACGCACTGCTCATGGATATGCACTCTTCGCATCCCACAGTTCCTGAGTCTGCACCGCATATTCTGCGAAGAGTAGTGGATTCCCTGGACTCGTCCCGTGTGCAGGTAAGTCTGAAGGGGCCCCTGAAGGCGCGTCAACTACTTCTCTGCCGACCTCCACGCCATCGTGTTTGTGTATGCAAGTGACCTTGCCAGTCTTGGCACTGTACTCGTAGGTCATACTGTCGACTTTGCCATCGTTGTCATCATCTGCACCACCATCTGTTGAGGTCCAGGAGGTTCCCGTGTACTCGTCATTTGTGCCATCTATGTGACGAGTATTCTGTCCCCCGCCGTAGGGACACTGGCCTACCCATACACTGTCCCATCTGAGCCCATATCGCCAACCATCCTTGCTGCAGCCCCAAAGTGTGATTTTGTTTCCCTTCTTGTCCAAGTATTCATAGTTCCATTTGTAATCGTCCACGTGGTCTCCGTCGATGTCTCCGTCCTTTTGACATTGAGTCTTTCCAGTCCCGATGTCTCCGGGGTCCGGCGGACAACTGCCATTCCAGATGGGGTCGATGTTTTGCTGCGCAAACGTCTGGCCGTATGTGCTGAGGATGGTGACTATGTCGTATATGCCGATGTGGCATAGGTCGGTTGGGTCGATGTCTGCGCCTGGGAAATACTTCGGGTTGTATGCTCCGTCACCTCTGCTGCAGTATGCAAACGCCGCCTTGACAACGTCAAAGATGTCGATCTTGTAGTAGCCGCTGCGTGGCTTGGTTGTTCCAACCCAATACCAATGCCAGTCAATCTCGCCCAGAACCGGCGTTTCCAGGAAGAAGTTCGGGTTCTTATTTAGTACGAAGGTGTCGCCTATGCCAGGTGGGTCAGTGGTCACGCTTACTGGGTAATGTGTGCCGAGGCTGTACATGGTGCTTTGCCATGGCAAGCCTGCGAGGTAGAAGCCTGTTGCTGGGATGTCTGCGTACCAGTAGGTTATGCTTAACGCCCCATCCAAGTCGTGCAGCGGGACGAAGCCAACGTGCGAGCCTAGCGTGTAGCCTGCGTCGATCCTGTAGTCAACACCCTCAAACAGCGGTACGCCGTCGAGAGTGCAGCCGACTACCGAAACAACGTTGTTTGCCAACGTGTACTTGGCCGTGCCCACTTGGGCCCAAGCCTCAGTGGTCTGAGCATTCAACGGGTCAAGAAGCTCCGCCTTGGTCAATAGCGGGTATGTTGGTGCGGTGTAGAACCAGTAGCTTTGGCTGTCGAAGTAGACCTGGAGTTCGTTCCAACCGTCACCGTTCACGTCCACGATCTTGGTGTATTTGACGTCCACGAAGCTTCCCCATTGCCAGCTGTCACTGAACGCGTAGTTATACCAGATTGTGAACTCGAAGTCGTCAGCATCAAAGTTGCGCACAAAAGCGCCGGTGACTGGTGCGACTATTCCAACGTCTTTGCGTATGTAGTACGTGCACACTGTCTTTGGTGTGCCCTCATTGTCATAAAGGGCTACGTCCCAGTCTTGAACTACCCACGGTGTGTCAACGCCTATGTTGTATGGCTCGAAATTCAGAGCGCTCGTGTAAACTCTGTTCAGGAAGCTGTATTCAAAGTACCATTCCGAGTACAGAATGTTCAGCCTGTCAGGACCAGCCGTAACGGCGACTCTCATCGGACCGCCGCCAACGCGATAGGCTCTCAGGAACGTATAGTCATTCTCAACGCCGTATCCGTTCTCGTTAACGACGCCCACGAGTTCCTTGCGCCAAGCATAGTAGCTGCTGTAACTCCAGAGCGGAATGGTGATGCATTTCTGTGCGTGGAGGACGGTGAAGGCCTTTGATGCTGTTTGGGCAGTTGAAATGCTGTCTGTGTACCAGACATGTTCGACAGCTTCGTCTACGTCTGAGTAGTTAGGGTTGCCGTCTTTGTCAAAGCCTGTAACGTAGTTGGGTCCGTACCGATACCAGAACTGGCTGTGGAATAGGCTGAACAGGTGCGTTGGGTATCTGCCTATGCTCCAGCCGCCCGTGTAGACTTGGTAGTCACGGTTGCCCATAACCTTCGGGCTGAGCACTGAGCGTGGCTGCTGCCACTGCGTGCCAGTCGTCTTGAAGCCTGCGCCAATCGACGTGCCTGCCAGCATCACTTCCAACTGGTTGATCAGATATTGGCCTGCAGCCAATCTGTTAACGTCAGTATTGCGAACGCACACAACGAGCGGACAGGTCGTAGTGTCTGCGTCCGGAGCGCCATCCCAGTCAGCTGGATAGTTAAGCCAGCCGTTGCTGTCGGTGTCCGAGAAGCCTGCTGCTGTCAGCAGGTTTGCGGCTTCCTGTGGGTTGTATGGGTAGGGGTAGTTGGAGCCGATCACTGATGGATCAGCCCAGCTGGCTGCGCTTGTTGCGGACATTGGAGCGTCGATTCTGGTGCCGAAGTAGAGCAAAATGTTCGCGATGATGTAGTCTTTGTCGGTTAGGCGTGCGATGGCTTGCCTGACTTTCAGCTCGTATGTGGCTGATCTTATGCCTGGGTATGACAAGATCGTGTAGTTGTTGTTGATGTCGAACTCGTACATACCTAGCTCGTCAACCCTACAAATCTGAACGTTTGGATTCATCTCAGCAGCATCTCTCTGCTCTCTGGTCAGTGCCCACGGCATGAAGTCTATTTGGCCAGCCATCAGCGAGGCAAAAGCAGTATCAGGGCTCGCATAGAATGTTACGTCTAAGTCGGATCGTGCTTCAGCATTCGCTGGATTGATGATAGCAACGTACATTGAAGCCAAAAGCAAAACTGATGCTATAGCTGAAAATATCCTTCTCATCTTTCTTCTTTCTCCTTTCTCATCTTTCCGTTCATCTTGCCTCGGAAGAGAGAAGCAAGATGACTGTGAACGCGTTTTTTCGCCCGTCAAGGTGCTACGTGACAGGAGACTCTTCCATAAATCAACCTAGGGTGCATCACTTTATAAGATTTCTGGAACATTGTTTTTTGGAATAAATGGCCTCATGAACCGGGTTATAGAATATTGCAGAACGACTGTAACATTCACAGCAATCATGCGGGCGCAGTCTATTGCCTAGACGCGGGAACCGTCCCTCTTCTCGGTGCCGCACATGCAACGCCTTGAGGATAGCCAGACGAGCGTAGCAGTGTATAGTGTCAGGGCCACTTTTGCCCGTAGTGGCTTGTGCATATGACTACATCGAAGATGTTGATGACGCCGTTGCCGTCGATGTCTGCATTCGAGTCAAGCGGCACAGGAGGCACGATCTTCCCGTATCTAGAGGTTATCTGCACCACATCGAAGATGTTTACGACCGAGTTGCCGTCAACGTCTCCTGGAATCGTG
>CAYGYN010000043.1:0-2955 GCA_964354195.1 Candidatus Woesearchaeota archaeon
GAAATCATCGAGGGCATCCGGGGGGAGACGGACAAGGACTACCCTATCACCTGCCGGCTCAGCGGCGCGGACTTGATGGAGCCAAAGGGCTATGACCTCGAAGATACCAGGCGGATGGCGCGCATGCTGGAAGAAGCCGGCGTCGCCCAGATAGACGTCATGTCCGGCTGGCACTATGCCGCCGTCCCCATCATACAGACGCCGGTGCCGCAGGGGGCCTGGGTCTACCTGGCAGAAGGAGTCAAGAAGGCAGTTGACATCCCTGTGGCCGCGGGCACCCAGATTCAGGACCCGCTCGTAGCGGAGCGAGTCCTGGCCGAAGGCAGGGCCGACATGGTGTACATGGCCAGGGCGATCGTGGCCGATCCCGAAATGCCCAACAAGGCTCGCGAAGGACGCGTCGAGGACATCAGGCCCTGCATGAACTGCTGCCGCTGCATCTCAGCGGTGGACAACCCGCCCGTCCACTGCAGCGTCAACGCTCGGATGGGCAGAGAGGCGGAGTTTCCCAGCGAGAACCAGGTCACGAAGAGCAAGCGCGTCCGCGTTGTCGGCGGCGGCCCCGGTGGGATCGAGGCAGCCCGTATTGCGTCCCTCCGTGGCCACAAGGTCACGCTGTGTGAGCAGGGGCCCAGACTGGGCGGCGCCCTCCTCCTCGCATCCATCACCAACAGGCGAATCAAACCGGTCCTCGACCACATGCGCAGGGAGATTGACAAGCTCCCGCTCGAGGTCCGGTTGAATACCCACGTTACGCCCGCGCTCGTTGAGAGGCTGAAACCCGATGTCGTTGTTCTCGCGACAGGCGGCACCCCGTCGAACCTAGAAGTCCCTGGCAGCAACAGCGACATCGTGTTGAACCGTGCCGACGTCCAGGCTGTCTTCAACGGCCATGCCATACGCAAAGGCGGCACCAGGCAGAGGCTGGTTTCCTATCTCGCTGCGCTCTTCGTCAGGTACTTCTATAACCCGGCCCTGATCAGGTGGCTTCTCAAGTTCCGCTTCCCCTTTGGCAAGCGCGTCGTCGTCATAGGAGGCAACTTCGCTGGCATTGAACTGGCCGACACACTGGCAAGTCGTGGCAAGAAGGTGACCGTCGTCGAGGAATCGAAGCGATTGGGTGCGGACATCGAGATTACCCACAGGTGGGTGTTCCTCAGCAGCCTGAAGAAGGCCGGGGCCAGAATGCTCAAAGAGGCAAGGCTGCTCGAGATCGCTGGCAACCGCGTCAAGGTCAGCCAGAACGATTCCATCCACGTAGTCGAGGCCGACAGCGTAGTGAAGGTCGGGATAGCACACAACGCCGGTGCAGCCGAGGAGTTGGGAGGTACAGCCCCGGAGGTCCACGTCGTGGGCGACTGCGCCGAGCCAGGCAAGCTCATGGAAGCCGTGGCGTCTGGGTTCCTCACGGGCCAGAGGATTTGAGCCCAACAGTTTCCCCAGAGAAGGAGTAGCGAGAGGGAGAGCTGAAGTGGCAAAGCAGAGCAAACGGTTTGACGAGACGTACAACGTAGTTGTGATCGGGGCGGGAATAGGTGGCTTGGCCTGCGCAACCTACCTGGCGAAGAAGGGTAAGCGAGTCAAGGTGCTTGAGCAGCACTACAGGCCGGGAGGTTGCTGTACCAGCTTCGTCAGGGACGGCTTCAAGTTCGATGCGGGAGTCCTGCACCTGACGGGCGGCAAGGAAAGTGGCGCCTTCCAGCGCGTCCTTTCCGCGCTGGAGATGGAAGACGAAATCGAACTCATTGAGAGATTCCCCTTAATGCGCTTCATCTTCCCCGGCCTCACCCTGGACATGACGAGAAATGTGGAGGACATGATCGGGAAACTGAAGGAGATGTTCCCCCAGGAACAGGACGGCATAACGGGTCTGTTCGGCACCATCAGGGCGATGTACGAAGACATCAGGCTGCTGCCAAGCCTGTCACCGCTGCTGGCGCAATACAAGGACAAGTCCTATGAGCAACTGGTCGACGAGTACATCCGGGAGCCCAAATTGAGGGCGTTGGTCTTCGCCAACTGGGACCTCTGGTATCCTATGTGGAGGTGCTCCGCGATAGACTACGCCGCCCTCCTCATGACCGAGCAGCAGCGTGGCTATTTCTATCCGAAGGGTGGAGTCCAGGCCATACCGGACGCCTTTGTCCGCGCCTTGAAGAGGTACGGCGGCGAGATCGAGTTCGGACAGCTTGTCGACAGGATCATTCTGGAAAAGGGCGAAGCCATTGGCGTACAGACGGCGCAAGGGAAGCGCATCCAGGCCGGCAGCGTGGTCTCGAATGCGGCGGCGCGGTCCACGCTGCTCTACATGATTGGCGAGGATAACCTCCCGCCCGGCTACGTCGCCAACCTCGACCGGCTCGAAGTCAGTCTGTCGGCCTTCTACGTATATCTGGGCGTCGACCTCGACCCGAGGGCCGTCGGCGTCGACGGTGCCGAGAACATAGTCTACGAAAGCTTCGACAACAGAAAGGAATGGGAGTCCGTTCTCAACGATGAGTTCGCCATCCCCTGTTTCGGCATAGCCATCCCCACCTTCGAAGACCCCGCCTTGGCGCCGAAGGGCAAGCACATCGTCATCATCATGTGCATGGCGAACTACCACTGGATGGGCCGGGACTGGGACAGCCAGAAGCAGAGGGTGGCGGACGAGCTGATGGCCAAAGCCGAGAAGGTCATCCCCGGCCTCTCCCAACACATCGTGGTTCAGGCTTCCGCCAGTCCATGGACGTACCGGCGGTATACCAAGAACGCCCACGGCGCGGCCCAAGGATGGGCTTTCACCCCCGAGATGTTTCTCCAGCGGCTGCCTCAGAAGACACCCATCGAGAACCTGTATCTGGCGGGCCACTGGACGATGCCCGGCGGCGGCGTCCCGTCCGTGGCGCTTTCGGGGCTCAGAGCCGCCCGCATGATTCTGGGCGAATGAAGCCACCCCTCACGCGTGTTTGTTGA
>CAYGYN010000044.1:0-34654 GCA_964354195.1 Candidatus Woesearchaeota archaeon
TCATCAAGCTCAACAAGGCAAGTATTGTCATTATACCCCTGATAAACAAACTCCTTTCCCTTCTCCATCTCGTGAAGCACAGCTGGGTCAATCTCACCAAGCTCTCCAGCAACAGCATGCAGCTTCCTATGAACCTCAAAATCCGGCTTCTCGCTCCGAAGATACCCCGGGCAGTTGCAGAACAGTTTTCCTGTGTCCAATTGCTGGTGTATCTCCAAGCCTGCTTTCAAGCCAAGTTTTTGATAGTCGGTTTTACTCTCTTCTTTCATTATTAATTATAAGAAATGCTATTAATAAAACTTATTGATGTTTGTGCCCTTTTACATGGGACATTAATTGCTCGAATTTTTCAACAAAAGCCAGATTAGGCTTCCCGTATTGAGGGTCATCCTTGCATAATATCCTGCCTATTTCCTCATAATTTATAGGCTTTCCCGCATCAACGCTGTAAGTTGTTAATCCGAGTATGTCTTCCCAGTCTTTTGGCCTTCCTCTTATCAACTTTGTAGCAACCAAATCTTCCACTCTTTTAACCCTCAAAGGAATGCTCTTGCCAGGGCAATACCTGACCGCCATGTCAACGCCGCGATTCATAAAATCATAATAATTCTGCTTCTCAAAATCTCTTATCTCCTGTGACCATCTCTCATTTGTGTCTTCAGGCCCTTTGTAAAGATTGAATGCAACAACTCTCTCAGAGTCTGCCTCCTTGTCTATTCCTAACCTGAAAACAGGCCTCTTTGCGCCCTGCCTTTCCATTGATATTGAAACAAGGTGGTCTGCACTTGGCGAGACAAACAATCCATCATTCTCCCCGCGCATCTCCTTGAAAGCCTCAAGTAGCCTCTTGTAAAAGTCAACTTCAGGGAATCCGTTCTTGTCCAGAGTTATATCAACGTCATCAGTCGCCCTGAAATAGTCCTGCAGCCTGAAATCAGAAGAATCAACAAGCTCCTTGAGAGTCTTTGTCTCCCCACAAAGATAATTGGCTATATGCGCCTGTGTGGCTATTCCGCCTACAAACATGAAAGGTATCCCAAGCTTCCTGAAAGTTGTGTCAGTTCTCTCTAAAAGTGTGAGGAAATCTTCGTCTGCCAGTGTGTATGTTTGACTCTTCATTTTCAGTTTTCTTTTGGAATTTAATAAGAGCGGGTTTATATTTAAACCTTTCTATTTGTAACCACTAATTAGTTACATTAAATAAAGAATAATAAAGCTTATTTCCCGAGTTTATGTTCATGCTCAGAATGATGATGTCCCATGACTTCTTTTATCTCATCCAATGTCCAGTCTTTCTTGAATAATATCCTGTTTATTGCCTTGTTTGAATAGCCTTTCTTTCTCGCATCCTCAACCCATTTCTTGGCATTTTCAATCATCCTTAACCTGTCCCTTTTTGCCTTTAGCTTGATTAATATAATTGATAATATTATTAAGACAATAAGGACAGCAAGCACAATCACCACAATCAACAAAGTATTTGCGCCAGCTTGCGCCTCAGGCACTTTTTCAGGAGGAGCAGGAGGAACTTGTTCCTTGGGTTGTTCTGGCTGAGGCGGCTGTGGAGGCACATATGCTGGCCCTGAAACTGATTCAAAGATTCTCTGCACCAAAATATCTGCGCTTGTACTGCGCAGCGCTTCAAATCTAAGAAGCAAGTCATAATATCCGTCTCCGTCAATATCAACTTTCTTTGGCTCTCCCAGGAAGAGAGTGATTCGCATTGGAAGGGAATATA
Organism: Candidatus Woesearchaeota archaeon; assembly: GCA_964354195.1. Taxonomy (GTDB): domain Archaea; phylum Nanobdellota; class Nanobdellia; order Pacearchaeales; family GW2011-AR1; genus JAOAJC01. The sequence continues at coordinate 1,739 of CAYGYN010000044.1, forward strand.
TTGTTATTGTTACACTATTTGCCTCAATATTATCAACAGAAATGTAATGAATTTCATTGCCAAATGAGAATCTCATCCTGTCATTTTCATAATAGTTATTGGTATACCCTCCTGCAAGTTGGCTCTCGCTCGGCGAGTATGTCGAAGGGCTCTTTCCTCCGCCCCCGCCTCCGCCCCCGCCGCTCGGGCAGCTGCAATCAGCAGGGCACGAGCCACAGGATTCTCCTGCTCCAGATTCACAAACCGCATTGCCGCAAACAGCAAGAATCACAACCCCGTTGCTTCTCATATAATTGCTGTAATTCTCCCCGTCATAAACCCTGGCGTAGCATGTCCAGTTTTCTCCAATTGAAAAGGAGCTGTTTTCAAGAGTTGACAGATTAGCAAGAGCACCTGAAGCAGAGTCATTGAAGCTGAAACTTATGTTAGCCGCTCCATTCCTGTACCAAGCTCCTGTGTAATTCAGGTTTCCCCCATCAGCATCAGTTGCATTTGCCGAGCAGGTTATGTTCTCATAAATTGTGTTTGTTCCATAAGTTGAATTCACAACCAAGCTGATTAGCTCAGGAATCCTGTTAGTGTTTGTCACATTTATCATAAATATCTGGGAGGCATTTGCTTCATTATCTCCGCAGCTCACATTATAATAATAAATTCCTGCATCATCAAATCCAGGAACCCCTCCAATAATGCCATCGGCAGAGTTTATATTGAACTTCGAGCTGTCATTTATTGTATAAACCAAAACATCATTATCCGCATCAGAGCAGTTGATATCATAATACAGGCTTGAATTCTCAGTAACAGTTTTGTCTGCTAAGTTGGGATTGAAATATGGCGCAGAATTAAGGATAGTCAGATTATTGCTCATGAGATAACTGCTGTTGTATTCCCCGTCAGAAGCCATCACCTCACAGCTCCAGTTCTCCCCCTTTCTTGTAATAAAATGGCTAATATTGGAAACATTCACCAGAATGCCCTGCGGATAATGGCCTGTGCTGAAGCTCAAGTTTAAGACTCCATTCTTGTACCATCTGCCATAGTAAGTGACATTATCAAGGTCTATCTCTGTCGCATTTGCCCAGCATGTCAGGTTCTCTGTCGTTAAGTTTGTCCCGAGAGTCGAATTTACAAAAACCAAATTCATGCTTGGCACGCTGTTAACCTTTGTCAGAGGAAGATAATCTCCTCCATTTGAAATGTTGTTGCTTGAATTGTAAGGCACCCTCGTATTTCCAAGCCCGTCCCCGTCAATGTCCCATCCTGCATAATCACTCCAGAAGTTCCCTCCAAGATAAGATCCTCCATGTATAGCTGGCCCCATTGTTCTTGAAGTGTTCCAGTTGTTGATTCCCAAATCATTTGCATTCTTTGTGTTGTTGAAGTAATTATTGTAAATTAGGTTGTTCGAGCCGGCGTTTATCAATATTCCATAACCGCTGTTGTTCAGAACAAAGTTCGAGGAAAATGAATTGCCTGTGCAGGTAGAAAACAGAATTGTGATTCCATTGTAATTGCCGGTGATGTTATTCGCAGCAAAATTGTTGCTGGAGCCATTTATCGAGATTCCGGCAGTGCTATTTACTACTATGTTGCCGCTTATCGTGTTCGAATCACTCCAAATCAGGATTCCAGTGCTGTCGTTTTGGAAGCGGTTAGTTACCACATTATTGGCGGAATCCTTGACATAAACACCAATCTTGCTGTTTGTTACATTGTTATATCTTATTATATTTCCTGTGCCAGAGACAGTGATGCCATCCTGGAAACAATCGCTTATATTGTTCGAATCGATTGTGTTGCTGTTCGAGCTTCCTGTAATAAACATTCCACTTATGCTGTTCCCGCCTGCCCTGTTCAGGCTGATTGTGTTTGAGCTGCTTCCGTTCAGGAAGAGAGAATAAGAATTGCCATCCAGCTTGTTTGACAAAACCCTGTTCGAGAGGCTGTCAACCACAGCAATTCCATATTTGTTGTTTGTCGCATTATTGAAAGCAATATAATTGTTGTCAGCGTTAGGCCCGAGATAAATGCCTGCCTCACTATTGCTGTTTGCCGTATTGTTTGTCATTGTATTATTGTCAGAAAGCCAGTATATTCTTATGCCAAACTTGTTGTTGTTTGCGCTGTTATTCATTACCGTATTATTTGAATTGCTGATGAGATAAATTCCTGTCTGGCTGTTATAGTTCGCAATGTTTCCTGTTATATTATTCAAGCTTGAATTTACAACAATGCCCTGCCTGTTCCAGCTTGCATTTGAATTTGTTATTTCACCGTAAGGCCCGTCATGATAATAAATTGCATATCTTTCAAGTGTTCCATCTGCAAGTTCGCCCATTGTGACAGCGCAGTTCCTTACCTTTGTCTTCGAAGCATTTGAATAGATTCCCTGATAGGAAATCGTGCTTGAGGAATTCCCGTAAACAATCATATTGCTCCAGTTCAGGCAGTCAAGAGTTATATTGCTCGCAGTTATCTCGAAGCATGTTCCATTTACAGAAACAGGCTGAAGAAGCCTGTAAGTGCTGTCATTCTGGCTTAGAACCCCGCATGAAGTCAGCTCATTATATCCTTCTGCAATGCTGTAATTTGTCCATCCGGTAACATTAAACATGACTGTTCCCGCATTAAGCCCTGTGAAATTACGGCACACTGCGGCAGGGCAGAGATAATTGTCCCTTAATATTGCAGGCCTCACAAAATCAGTTCTAATCCCATAAAATGTGATGTTCGCAGATTTATTCAATCCTGTCTGGGCAGAATTCAATGAGGCGCTGTTGTTCCCAATTGCAATGTCTGCGCTCAAATTACTTCCCGAGCCATTGATAGCCGTTAAGAATTTAATGGAGCCATAAGCATTGCCCAGGGTTATTTTACCTCCAAGACTCCCGAAGTCATATCTCTCAAAGTGTGTCTCATTTATGACCGTCCCGTTAATGCTGTCTGCAAACTGTATGTCATATGCGCCGCTGAATCTGTTTGTCATTGACATCTTCAGAAGCCTGTTGTTTAATGAGAGAAATTCAAAATAAACGGATATATTCTGCGTTGAAACAGAGGCAAAATTCTCGAATGTATTGTTCGAACTATTGTAGAGTGCGATTGCATTTGCATTTGAGAAACTGGTTGAATTCAGGATTCTCGCATTATTCGTCTTTACCAGAAGGAATCCTCCTCCGCCAGTGACGTTCGTAAAGCCGATATAAGAATACTGCGCGCTGCAGAGTATTATCTCTGAGTCACTGACATTCTCTAAATTGACAGTTGCATTGTAGAATTCTATCTTGTTATTTGAGCTGTCTGAATTGTTGAGGATTATGTTCTTGCATCCAGCATCAACTGGAGCTGAGACAAATATGGAATAAGGCTTGTTTCCAGAGAAAGTGTTGAAGCTTATGTTGTTGCCTGTGCTGTCCTCAGCGATTATGCCGCCGATACCATCATTGGCAAAGCCGTTATTAACCAGGATATTAAATGAAACGCTGTTATTCATGCCAGAATGAACCACTATTCCTGCCTCATCATTATCCTTCACGCTGTTGTTCAGGATAGCTGAATGGCTTACATTGGAGAGAGCTATGCCTGTTCCAGTCGGAGCGCCAACTATGCTGTTATTGAATAGATTGCAGTAGAATGAATTAGAAAGTGAGAGTCTATTACCTAGGGCGCTTCTACTAACATTGATGCCCATGCAACCATTTACAATTATGCCGCCACTGCCCTTTGCAGAAGCATTGTAGACAGTCACATTTGTGCTTGAAAAAACATAAAAGTCATCGCCTGAAACAACATTGTTAAAAGTGCTGTGATTTGACAAATAAATTTCTGCCCCGTCAAATGAATCATAGTTCAAGCTTGTGTAGCTGCTTGTGTTTAGATACAGCCCGCCTGCATTGCTGCTCTCAAGTATGTTCGAGCTGAGGCTGTTTCTGGAAGCATTGTAGAGTTTTATGCCATAATCTGCATAAGAAATATTGTTGCCTGAAAGGGCGTTGTTTGAGCCCCTCGCTATATAGATACCAACTGACCCATAGCTAAGATTATTGTTCTGTATAGCGTTTCCGCGCGACTCTGTCTCTATGGAAATTCCCAACGCACCAGTTGTGCTGCTCAGGATATTATTCTGCACAATATTGTTTGTTGAATTCAAAAATATCCTGACTCCTGCTCCGCTTATCCCACTCATGAAGTTATTGGTTACAGTGCTTCCGGAGCTGTTCATGATATTTATACTGTTATTGAGATTGACAAGCAGGCAGTTTAGGACAGTAATATTCATCACATTCTGCGCAATTAATCCTGTGCCACTGCCATCGCCTGTTATGCTGTTCCCCTGGCAGTCAATAACAATGTCATTCGCCCTTATATCAAGGCATGCTGTGCCTGAAACAGCCAGGTTCCTGTCAAGAGTGTAAATGCCTGGCCCATAATCTATAATCTGGCACGAGCTCACATCCCCAGGTATAGAAGCAATAGAAGGGGCGCTCTCCCCGCTTAAATCAGAGACGCTTTCAGTTGCTTTCCCGAGGTAATATGGTCTAAGAACAAAAGATAATGCCAATAAAACAAATATAATTGCAAGCACCAGAAGCAGTGCTAAAAGCACCGGTTTACTCTCTTTTTTCATCAACAAAACATGTAAAATACGTATATAAATTATTTGATTATAGGTTATATATTAATATAGGAGCAGCCAATCCATGAATTTTATACTTTTTCTCCTCGTTAATTTTCCAAAAATAAAGATAAAAACTAAAACTACTTCTTCCCTATGCCAGCTACTCTGTCAGGCTCTCCGCTAAGCCCTGTCCATTCTTGCATTACTCCGGGCGCGCATCCTTTCTTTATCTGCCCTATTCCAACGCCTAACTTAGCCACTATCTGTGTGCATGTGCAGCCCTTGGTGTTCTGCATGTTGTAAACAATGCTCTGATCTCCTCTTGGCCCTGACTCAAATGCGCCTGTAAGCACATTATTCTGTGCATATTGGTTTGGATTCAAGGCAATGTTGTCTGCCACACTTCCCAGGCACTTGTCAGCTCCATCGCAGTCATTTAATCCATCCTTGTCTGCATCAGCGTCATCCACAACACCATTGCAATCATCATCAATTCCATTGCATGTTTCGCTGGTTGGCGTTCCAGGAGTGCATGTATTGACTATTGTTCCTGCCTGGCACACCAACTGTCCAGAAGCAGCGCACGCTCCTACTCCGCACGAAGTTGGAGTTGGAACATAGCCTTCATCCACTGCCCCGTTGCAATTATCATCAACTCCATTGCAAACCGCGTCTGCTACTCCTAGATGCACTGCCGCATCATTATCATTGCAATCACCCTGGTCAACAATCCAAGGGCATATTATGCTTGGAATAATCCCATTCCATTTATTCCATTGGGCTGGGGTAACATATCCATCCCCGTCAATATCCCCGCAGAAGTCATTGCAGTCCAAATTCCCATTGTTTGTTGCATCGCAATCCTTATCAATTATAACATTCCCGACACTGCAAATATCATTTGCTCCTGGATTAACGCTAGCATCTTGATCATTGCAATCCCCATCGTTTAATATATATCCATTAGGAATCGTACAGACAGCTTGTGAATTAGCTCCGTTTCCATACACGTCGCTGTCGCTGTCAAAGTAAACAGTCACAGGAGGCTTAGGGGTGCATGTGTCTTGAGTTGTTCCGCTAACACAGGTTAACTTTCCAGTGTTGGAACATAAGTCAACTCCGCACGTTGTTGGCGTTTCAGCATAATCTTCATCAGCTATTCCGCTGCAGTCCTCGTCGATTCCATTGCAAATTGCATCATCTGCAGCAGGTGTTCCTGGCGTACATGTATTTTGCTCAGAGCCATTCATGCATATTAATTGTCCTTCAGCAGCGCACGCCCCAACTCCGCAAGAAGTTGGAGTTGGAACATAGCCCTCATCAACTGCTCCATTGCAATCATTATCTAATCCATCACAAACTTCAGGAGCAGGCATAACCTCTCCGATGCAAGAGCCCCAAATTCCGTTAATGTTGCAAGTTTGTATTCCGAATATGCATTCTCCAACATCAGTTTCAGGCCCGCAGTTTTGCGTCTGTCCCTGCACACACTTGCATCCCTCATTGTTTTCACCATCACAATCTTCATCGTTCAATTTACTATCACAAAGTTCAGGAGTTGGAGTCCCTGCAACGCAGCTGTCAACAAAAGTCCCATTCTGGCAAGTCAATTGTCCTGTATCAGCACAAGAGCCAACTCCACAAGCAGTTGGAACAGCAACTATTCCCTCGTCAATATTTCCATCGCAATTGTCGTCAACCCCATTGCATACTTCCATAGCTCCGGGATATATAGATACATTAAGGGGATCACAGTCATTCACATCCAACACCCCATCGCCATCATCATCAGGATCGCACGCAACCCCATATCCATCCCCATCCAAGTCAACTTGGTCAGGATTATAAACCAGCTGACAATTGTCAACACTGTCAAAAACAGTATCGTTGTCAGCATCAGGGTCGCATACATCCCCAATACTATCACTATCCATGTCAGCCTGATTCATATTTGAAACACTCGGGCAGTTGTCCAGTTCTCCTTTCCAATCATCAAGCATTCCGTCATTGTCAGTATCCAGTGGCGCAATCACAGCATATTCAGAAATAGTTGATAAGTCATCAAAAGGAAGATTCTTAATCTGCAAGCTTATTGTGTTTGTGGCGCAATTAACCGTGCCATTCTGTGCAGTCCATTCAAGTGTCTCAGGATTGTTGTAATATGTATCGGGATTGTTGTAATATATGTCAATTGCCTGCTCTTGTTTCCCGCACCCTGCCATGTTTCCCTGCTCGTATTTCAATGTGAGTATTGCTGAGATAGTGAAATTTATTCCTGCCGGGATAATATAATAATCTGTTAGTATAATGCCCTCGCTAGCCAGGATAACTTCACCGCTATTCTCGCCATCTGCCAATGTTATTTCACTTTCACCCAGCGCACCTGCAGGAACACTCAGTGCAGCAACTCCATCCGCAGTGCTTATTGTGCCTCCACCAGACCCCATAACTGCGCTTACAGATTTAAGAGGATTGCATATGTCCAGCGAGTCTAGAGGGCAGTTATCGCATGCATTTCCCATCCCATCAAAATCACTATCTGTTTGTTGAGGATTATACTTATCCTTACAATTATCCTTTTTCTTTCCGCATGCCTGTGAGTTGGGTTTTGGAGCATTGCATACGCACTTGGATATATCTCTTGTATATTTACATACAGAATTGCAAAGAGTTGTATACATTCCATCCCAAGATTTTGGAGGATTGCAAGCAGGAAGTGTGATAGTTCCCCTGTCCGCCCCTACTATACATAAATCAGGCGTGCCTATTTGCCTGCTTTTCGGATAACAATCCTTGTCTCCCCAAGGATATGATTGCCATCGTACAGGAACATACTTGCTGTCGCAGCAAGCTTGCTGGACAGTTAAGCCATTTGTCCACCAATATACTGCATTTGGATTATTTATAGTGACATTGTTGCAACATTGTTGTGTAGGCCATCCATCCGGAGTTATCTGAACCACCTCTCCATCATCCCTGTATTTGCAAAGCCCTTCATTAAGATTACTGGCTCCCACGCATTCATAGCCTTTGCCAGAGTGACCCCCATCAGTACAAGTTTGACTCGCACTTGGATAATATTTTTCATATTTAGTGCACCAGCTTGCCATTTGATTGCACTCAACACCACCGCTTTGCCAACCGCATGTTTTTTGGCAATACCCTTCACTACCGCCAAATCCTATTACTGAGCATGTATATCCCGCCGGGCAGGGTAAGCCATTCTTGCACTTAATCTTATCGCAAGGTCCCGGCCCAGGATAAGCTGCCTGGACAAGAGGCACAACTAGAAAAACTGCCAAAAGCAAAATCAAAACCGCAAATACTTTCATGAATTTCATGTTGATTCTCCTTCATCCGGGAACCCGTCACTATCACTATCAGTGCAAATCTCGAAACTGCACTGGTTCGCGTTATTTGCATTGTCCCTTGCAATCGCTACAAAATGGTTATTATATGTCGAAAGCAAAAGATTCGCGCTCCACCCAATGCCAAAAATAGTTGCCTGCACACTGCCCACTGTGACTGACACCACGCCAGAATCGCCAGGCTTATTATCAGTTACTGTTCCAGTTGCAGTATATTGCTGGTTCAATTTGCCTGCTACAGCCTCGCTCGGAGGGCATGTAATCACTGGAGGCGTTGTGTCAGATGGTGCGGCGCAGGCAGAATCACCAGGCGTGCTTCCATCAGTGCAATTTGAAGTTGTAGTATCGCATTTTCCATTGCAATTATTGTCAATTCCGTCATTGCAAATCTCAGTCGCACCAGGATGAATATTTGCGTTGTTCTCGTTGCAATCGCAAGTCTGGCCCCATGTGCATTGTGGGCAGTATTCGTATGGAAATGGGCCTGCTCCCGGCATCCAGCCATCCCCATCTGGATCGCATTCGGCACAGCCCGTGTAAGACATCTCGGGTGGTGATGCATAAGGACCTTGCGCGCAGACACCGAAATGCCTGCCTAATGCACAATCTTCATCATCCACACACGCACCACAGCTGTCGCATGTTTGCCTGTAGCGGAACCATCCATCGACATTAGGGTCCTGTCTGCAGCTCCTTGAGACTGGATGGCACATGCCTCCGCCACCGCATGCTGATTGGCATGAGGAAGAGTCGTAAAAGCACTGTCCATTAGAAGAGCAAACATATGCATACATGTTCCACATCCCGCACCAAGTATAAGTGCAACCTCCACCGCCACCGCCGCAACACAAGCTCTCGCACTCTTGGCTATAACCAGAACCGCAAGGATAGCCTGAACAATAAGACGGACATCCCCCGCCTCCAGACATCTGGCACTGCCCATTCATGCAGACTTCATTCGGATACCCTGTGCAATCATAGTCAGAATAACAATATTGTCCTGTATAAGCTCCTGTAACTTGGGGTTTGGCAAATACATTCTTGAACCACAAAACAATTTTTTGCCCGATAGATGACTCCTGCGGCTGCCATTTGTTCTCGACAGCATACGCGAATGCAATCAGGCTTGTGCATAAGATTATAGTTATAAAAAGGGCAAGAAATAAATTTTTGTTATTGTTACAGCCCATTTTTTCCTCTTTTTAATATCATTAATTAAGAAATTTTTAGTATTTAAACATTTTTGTTATTTTCCCAGCACATTCCAGACAAGAATAAAAATTAAAACCAAATTTTTTCTTTGAAAATATTCAAATTTAATGTAATTATTTGTCACTATAGAGAAGTAAAAAGAGAAACCTTTATATAGTTATTTGTGTACATATTGCTATGGAAGCATTTGACCACATTCCAACCGGTGAAGAAATATATAAATTTATTCATAAAACTCTTAGTGTAAGGCATGATGAAAGTACGCTTACTATTGGTGTGCCCCCTGAAATAAATTCCAGGTTTATTCTCGGATATTTTGACAGACTTCAGCAATATATCCATGACTTGAAGGCAAAAGGAAGAGATGTTCATCTTGATTTGACAAGAATACCTGATCTCGAAAAGGGCGTTCTCTCCGCACTCTACAACTCCTGCAGGGAAAAGGCAGAGAAAGAAGGTTCAAGGCTCATGATTTCCGGGATAACTCAAGGACAGGAAAGATGGCTCAGGGGCGTTTTGAAAACCAATGCCAAATTTGAAGTTGCCGCTTACAGAGAGCAGTCTGGTTTGCGACAAGAATCTGAGAAAATAACAGACAAAACTGTGCAAAAACCAAAATCAAGATTTTGGAAATATGCCGCAGTTGCGCCCTTTGCGCTTGGCACAGCCCTTGCATATGTATTGGCATTCCAGCCCATCTCAGACCTGCCCCCTGTTTCAGAAGATGAATTAAGGTTTGTAAAAGTCGTTGTTCTGAAGAGGGACAAAGACAAACTTCCTGTTCCCAATTCTGTTCCTGTTGAGTCAACTGTGCAAGAAGAGCGTCCAAAGAATCTTCCCATATTGCCTGAATTAACTGCCGAGAACATAAGGACAATATACACAAGGAATTCTGTGATTGATATCTGGGCTCCTTGGTGCGGCCCTTGCAAGTTATATGAAAAGCCATTTGCAGAAAGAGCAGAAAAATACAAGGATTCAGCTTATTTTGCAAGGATGGACCTGGACAATAACCAAAAAACAATCGAAGAATTGGTTAAAGAGGGCATCTTCTTAAAAGACGTGGAAGCAATTCCCACAACTATTTTTCTTAAAAAGGGTAAAGATGGAAAGGTTAGGGAAGTTGACAGATTTCTTGGCGGAGATATAGAAGCCCTTGAGAGCAAAATCAAACAGCATTACCCTAAAGAGTAAGCGTACATAATATAGTACTGCTAAATTTCCAGTCTCTCGTTAATCTCTCCAGCCACGTTTTCAAGCATCTTCTCTTTAACCTTGGATTTCCATCCATAATGCCCAAGAATCCAGCCCAATTTGACAAGCGCAGTCTCGGAGAGCATATCTCCCAAGAATATCACTCCAGCATCCAACAACTCGCGCCCGTTGGTATAAACATAAGGGTCTAATCTTCCAAATATTGTCTGAGGCGCAGCGCAGACAACAAATCCATTCTTTATATGATGCCTGAGTCGCGGCAACCAATTGTTCGGAGCCTCGCTTACTGGAAGATGTCCCAATCCAAGAGCCTCAACAACAATTCCTTTGTATTTCAATGCATAAAAATCAAGAATGCTCGAGTCTTGCCCAGGGTAATATTTGACAAGCGCAACCTTGTCTGAATACTCAATGTCAAGTTCTGTTTTTTCCTTGTTTCTCGGGCGATATTTTGAAATAAACTCCACTTTATCAGGAAAAACGCGGGCAATCGGCTCTGCATTGACAACCTTGAATGCATCTCTTCTCGAGCTATGAAGTTTTCTTGTTTTTGTTCCAGGCATTGCATAGCAAAAATCATCATTTGTTGACGCATGCCCGACAAGCATTACTTCAGCAGCATCGCTTAGCGCCATTCTTGCAGCGCATTGCAAGTTCAGGTTTGCATCGCTGCTTGCCCTGTCAATGCTTCTCTGCGAGTAAGTCAAAACAACAGGCTTGTTCAAATTGCGAAGGAAAAAAGACAACGCAGCAGCAGTATATCCCAAAGTATCTGTGCCATGTGTTACAACAACCCCTGAGATTTCTTCATCGTCCAGAAGTTTCTTCACGCTCTGGGCAATTTTAATCCAGTGCTCAGAATTCATCGACTCCGAAGCAATCATGAATGGAGATTCAATTGATTTTACATTTGCAATCTTGAAAAGCTCAGGGTAAAATTTTGCAAACTCATTCACATCTGTAAGAGGCTTTGCCCCTCCTGTCTTAGGGTCAAGTTTGGAAGCAATTGTTCCCCCCGTTACAACAAGCCCAATAGAAGCAAGTCCTTTTGTCTTTGGCAGTTCAAATTTCTCCTTTTCTTCCTTGAACTTGCGGATAATCTTGCATCCAAGAATATTTTCCTTGTTTATTCCTATATTATATCCCGACTTCAGCTTAAGCAAAACAATAGAGCTATCAGAACTTTCCAAGACCCTGCCTTCAATTTCCTCCAAGGCAAGCCTGAATCTGACATAGTCCCCGGGCTCCAAGCTCATTTCAACCATGTTTTTTCAAATCTCCCTTGTTTTTTAATATTAACTGTTTCATCTTCTCGCACCCCCAGTTAAGTTTTCTTTCCAAGGTTTCTTTCTTAAAGAAAGCTTCCACATCATCTCAAAATATTTCCTGTAAGAATCAGCAATTTCTTTCTCCTTGATGACAATAACAATAGGATTCTTCTTCCACAATATTATAGCAACCTTGTCCTTGTAGATGTTAATTGCAAGCGGATTGGAATATTTTTCAGGCAGATATCTTGTCTCAGCAAGAGAGATTTTCTTCTTCAATTTTCCAGATGCAATCATTCTTACTTTTATTCTTCTATTTACTCTATCTTTATCATACCACTTGAAATAAAATGGCAGAATCTCGAATGCAGACTGCGAAGCCCCAAGAATAAGGATTTCTTTTCCTTTATTATCCTCCAATTGGTCCTGGAAAACAGTTTTCAATCCCTCTGTGCCTTTGTAGAAATTAGTCTCTTGTTTCTCTTTGGAGCCAGAATAAATCTCCTTCAGCATCGGCAGGTTTTCCATTATGTTATTTTCCCTCTCTTTTAATATATCAAGAAACTTCTCAGGATTAACCGCTTCGAAATATCTTCGGTTGTTCTTCAGGATATAGCCAACAACTCCTTTTTTTATCAATCGTTCTGTGATGTCATACACATTTCTTCGATGAATTCCAGTAATTCTTGATATTCTGCCCGCGAGCGAGGAACCATTCTTCAAAAGAGCAAGATAAACCTTTGTCTCATGTTCAGTCAATCCCATTTCTCTTAGTGCGTTTTCAATATCCATTGTAAGCGGAAGTATTACAACTATTAAAACCTTACTAATGTGGTGATGTTTATAGCCACATTAGTATATTTGCCCCTTCTGCGTTAGATAATTAACTAAATTCACATGGAGGAAAAACAAAATGACAAACGAAATGTTGGAAAGGCAGCTTATCGACTTGGTGGCAGCTGACAGAATGTATATCCCTGTCTCAAGCATGGACAGCAAGCTCAAGAGACGAAGGGAAAGCATGGCAAAAGGCATTGTAATGCCAGAGTCCGGCATGTACAGGGGAGAAAGAGTTTACGCAAAAATCTCCACAGAAGATGAGATGAAAGCAAGAACCCTGAAAGAAGCAATTGCCGCTTTTGCGCAGCAATATCCAACGCATGGAAAAGTCCTGAATGGATTGATAGCTGAGAAAAGACTGCAGAAAGAAACCCATCTTTACTTCGGAGTAAGGGATGGATGCAGATTAACAGGCGACGATTACCTTGCTGTAATGAAAGATTTGGGTTTTGGCCCAGAGTCAGCAAAGAGCCTTTATCACGAATTGATAGAAGTCTCAAGAAACTTGTCAAGAAAGCGCGCAGATAGCGAAAGAAGCATTCTTGTAGGCAAAGTTCTTGATGAATCAGAACAATAAGAACAAACTTATTTATTTTTTATTTTTGTTTTAGCTTCTTAAACTCAAGTTCGCTTAGTTCAGTTTTCCTGTCAAGATATCTCTTGATAGGGTCTAGTTTATCCTGCATGTACATTCCAAAAAGAGCAAACGCAGTGGCGCCTCCAACTCTGCACAAGTCACCGATATAATAATGCTGCTCAAAGAAATCATAGTGCCTTGTTATTTCTCCTCCGGCAATAGCGCCTGCACCTGCACCCACGAGCCCGAAAGCAATCATCACAAGAGTAGAATATTTCTCAGCTCTATGCCTTAATTTTTTTGCTATTTCTTCTTTCTCAAGTTCCTCACTAGTCATCTAATACAGATTGAATGAGAATTTATAAACAAAATTATATTCTAAAATATACTTAGTTCTTCTTCACCGCCCTCGAGTAAATTGTCCAGACATTTCTCTGGTCTCTGTCAACAAGTTCTGCAATCTCGCTGAATTTCATTCCTCTTCCCTTAAGATAGACTATTACCGCTTCAAGCACAGTGTACTTTCTGTCTCCAAGTATCGAAGAAGGTATGAATATCTCTGTCTTTCCAACATATATCTTCTCCTTTCTCTTCTCCTGTGCTTTGTGGCAGGCTGTCCAGATTGTCCTCTCATTCCTGTTCAATGCAAGTGCAATCTCATGATAGCTCATTCCAAGATTCTCCTTCATGTACTTGCAAAGAGTTTCGAGAGCTCCAATTTCTTTGGAGAATATTGTAACTGGAATATTCATTCTTTCTGATTCACTAATCTCTTGAGTTTCTCTCTCAGAAATATCTCTTATAGCTTCCTCAAGCACCCCAACTTTTTCCAACTCATTTCTCTTTCTCAAATCAGCTTTTATCTTCAGCAGGCCCTCAACCAGGTTCTTTCTGCGTTTCTTCTTCCTATTTCTCCCACCTGCAAGAGCAAATCCAACAATAAGTATCTTGATTGTCCACGAGCCTTCATTCGCTGTTGAGTATGCCTGCCCGATGAGCTCGCTTCCCGCTTTCCTTATGCAGAAATAAAGTTGTTCCTGTCCTGTGCTCCCGTCATTGACTGTAAAGTTCCCGCGGGGCAAAAATGCGTCTGTTATGCTTACATAAGCAGAGGGAGATAATGTTGTTGCTCCGCATTCAGCATTTCCTCCAGTCGCAATTCCAACAGAAAAGTTATTTGCAAACAATGCAAGAAGACTATTGCTCTCTCCATTCAGGTTCGTTGAGTTTATCTGTATATTTCCAAGAGAGATATTCTGGTTTCCAGTGTTATTCAGGACAATAGGATCATTTGTTGCCGTCTGGTTCACAGCTCCAGGTGTCAATGAACTAAACGCAAGAGCGCTTGGCGAAGCCACAAATCCAGTAAGCGCATTAACAGTAAAGTAAGTTGAGATGTTTGTAGCCGCAGAACTGCTCAAGTCCGACACAGAAGCAGTTACATTCCATGCTCCTGCTCCATCAAACCAATACATTTGCACATTACAACTGTAATTGACATAATTTCCAATAGTGTTAATCTTCGCACAACTCAGATTAGTTCTAAGAGCCTCTCCATCTCTTGTAAAATTAGCCATTGCAGAAGAATCATTCAAATCCGCAGCACCATCGGCATCATAAGCTGTGAAATTAACATTAACAGTCGTTGACGCGGGTCCTTCATTCAAATCCACAGCAGGAATTGCGCTCACATAGGTTATCTGAGGAGCTTGATTAACTGCTCCGAGGTTCACTTTTATAGTCCAGTTATCATTCGCAAATGCAGAATAGCTCTCGTTGTCTCTCGCTTCGCAATTCCAGAGATAAGTTCCATTAGCAATTCCATTCAATGGGAAAGATGCGCTCATTGATGAATTCGAAGAAAGAGAATTAGTATACATATTCACAATTTCCTGCTCACTTAATGCCCTGTTGAATATTGCAACTTCATCTATTGCTCCCGAGAAAGGTCTTCTGCTTGTGCTTGACGTAGAAATAGGCCATATTCTTCCGTTTCCAACAACAAGAGGCAATGTAGACTGCAATATTGGTCCGCTGAAAGGATTATTTACCGGGAAGTTGGCGCCTGCTCCGTCCTGACTCCCATTCACATAAATAGACACAGTTGTTCCATTATATCTCCCGACAACAAAAATCCACTGTCCCTCAGGGAATGTGCCGTTATAATTTGATTCTACCGCGCTGCCTGAAGAATTCCACACCCTGAAGAAAACAGAAGGTCTTGAACGGTCCACTGCAAGATAATAGCTTGATGAAGAAGCTGAAACAGCAATCTTGTCAAGAATTCTTGCATTTGCGTTATATGTATTGTTAAAGTTGTTTGCACTCGGCTTTATCCAGGCAGTCACTGTTATTGAACTGCCCATATTGCTCAAAGCAGGATTATCATTTGCATAAAGCGCATTTGGACTGCCAAAAATATATGCATTTGTTCCCGGGAAAACCCCTGTCTGATTCATTACAGGGCAGAATGACGACGATTCGTTTGAATTGCAATAAACATGATTGCCCAAGCCGGAAGAATCTGCATAATACGTCAAGTTCTCCCCCAAAAGAGAGTCATTGTTCATATGCAGCCAGAATACCATTGACGAATCATATGAATACTCGCCAGCATATGCTATTCTTGTAAGATTCCAAACCCCGCTTGTATTTGTATAAAGGCTTATGTTAGACATTCTATTGACAGTTGTTGCATTGCACTGGAAAGTTATGTTGCCTGTTGTGCTTGTAGTGCCATTTGGAGGCGAAAGAAGACTTGTCCATATTTGTAAAGGGATAATTGTAAGATTATTCGAGCTCAATGTGCTTCCATCCTGATACCCATCATTTGGCGTGACTTGGCAGCTCCAAATATCCCACAAAAATAGCTCGCTGCTGACAATAGTGTTTGTTTTATTTCGGTAAATAGTTCCAATCTCCTGCGAGGAGAGAGTATAATTAAATATAAGCACGTCATCTATCTCTCCATTGAAGAAATTATTCCAAGGCTGATGCCAGCCTATTCTTGTTCCATTTAATCCAGTCAGTGGTGAACCGTTATAACTTCCTATCGCGGCAATACCATTAGAAGCATCAATTCCATCAACATAAATCCTAAAATTAGAAGAAGTTACTGCCTGTCCTGATGTTGAATTGAAAACTCCAACTATGAAATGCCAGTTTCCATCATTCACAGTTCTGTTGGCATTAAGCCCTATCCATATTGCATCGGAATCCAAGCCTATTGCAGGCACACCTGCTGAAGAATTTGTGCAATAGCTTCCTGGCACACTATTACAAAGAGGACCAATAGCCAAAGTTAAGCTCTTTCCAAGCCCGCTTCCCCTGTCATTGATTATAACTCCCTGATTTGCAGATGTCTTGACCCAAGCCGCCAAAGTATATTGCGTGGTTGAATTCTGAACAAAAGGAGAGATTATTGAACTATTTACCCCGTTGAACTTGTAATCTCCCTTCCCATCATATCCTCCTGTTGAGTTCCAGACAGCCCTGGAAACAACACCATTGTTCCCAAGCGAATAATCTTTTGTCCAAGTTGAAGTGCTTCCGCCCTCAAACGGCATATTAAGAACAATTATTGATTGGTTATTTAAGTACCAATTATAAATATTCTTCACTGAATCATTCTCCAAATCAGAAGTGCTTTGATTATAACATGTTAGATTCTCATTTACAGTATTAGTCCCGTAAGTCGAGCTCAAAATCGGTGGAGTTTGTGTTGGAGGGAAGTTTGGCGCAAGAGCATTGTAAGTTACATTGAAATAAAAGACATCCCAATAAGCAGTGCCTGTTCCAAATGCAGAGCCCCTAAGCTCTGATTTCATCTGGCTTCTGTTTCCTGAAGCGCCAAAGAAGTTTGAGCATTGCCAGTTCTTCAGAGCAGTCACATTTCGGCAGATTACCCCTGGATTTGCTGTTATTCCAGGGCAGGTGGAGTTGATTACTGTAAAATTAGTCCCGTTTTGATTGTCAATTGAAATATTGCAGTCAGAAGTTGAAGAAGTTGAAGCCCACCATTCAAAGCAGGCAAGCACTTGTGTTATGTTTGAGCAGTTTGTATTTGTTGAATTGAATTCCATTATCTTCACTCCCCCATAACCTCCATTGTTGTATCTCTGTGTCTCATAGAACCCATCATTGCATGTCAGCAAGTCAGCCCCTGAACCGCACGCGCTCGGATAAACGCCATCACAGGCAGAGCCGAACGAACCCTTGGCAGCCCTTTCCTCGGCAACACAGCTGCTCGTTCCCTCTCTAAATCCAGGGTCAGTTGTATTCATGGTGAAATTATAAGTTCCATCTGCAAGCAATGCGGCATAGGGTGTCCAAATCTCGTCAACGCATGTGCTTGTCGTAAAATTCCAGTTTATGCACTTCTCAAGGATTCTGAAACCTTCTGTTTCCTCGGGCAGAGACGTGCCATCCGCAACGATAGTAAAGTCAGTGTTATTGATTCGGGGATATACGGAGAATGAGAAATTCTGGGATGCATTTGCCTGGGAAATATCTATAATGCTAGTTATGTTTGAGCTTAAATTAAACCCAAGAATATCAATTGTGTTGATAGTGTGATTAACAGGAGCGACATATATGTCATATATGCCTGTTGCAAGATTGACAGTGTGATTTATCATTGTCTGATTATAAACAACACTTGAAGTTATGTTTGTTATCCTGAGTGTTGCATTTATCCCATTATTCAGAGGGTCATTGATGGTTATTGTAAAAGTTACATTTTGTATAGGCGCCTGAGTCCCATTTCCAATTGTCAGGTTGTTTGAATTCTTTGTAATTCCGTCATTCTTCCCGTCATTCGGAGTTACAGAACATGTCCAGTTCTGCCCTATAGAAAGTTCCTGGCTGACAATTAAATCTGTTCTGCTACTATACAATGCTTGAATTTGCTGTGCTGATAAAGTTTTATTATAAATTCTTATGTCATCAATGCTTCCTGTAAATTTTTGTCCTGTCTGGTACTTGTCTCCAATACCCAGCCCATTTGTGTCATCATACGTTCCGATTGGTCCATTAAGTGTTGAATTGCCAACTTCCACCCCATTGATATACAATCTCGCTATTGAGCCGTCATAAGTTCCTGCTGCAAAATACCATGTATTATCATTGATTGTTTCTGAATTAACACGAGCTGCATCACTAGCATTAGTTACCTTAAATCTGATTATGTTGGTTGTCCCATTAAATTCAAAACCATAAACCCCATATGGAGATATATCATTATTTCCATACCATACTATCTTGGCATAAGAGTTTTGGGTGCCGTTTCTTTTAAACCACGCTGCAATAGTTAGATTATAAGTTGGTTCTAGATTATCAGAGCTGCCAACAGTTATAAGGTTAGTAATGCCATCAAAACGATAAGCTCCCTTTCCATTATATCCTCCTGTTGAATTCCATACAGCTCCTGAAACATTTCCATTGTTGCTTAACCCTGAATAATCCTTTGTGTAAGTTGAATTGCTTCCTCCCTCAAAAGGCATGTTCAAAACTTCATAAGCCCTGTTATTCAATTTCCAACTGAAAATGTTCTTCACAGAATCCCCGTCAGCGTCATAGGTTGATTTATTGTAGCAAGTCAGGTTCTCACTTGTCAAATTAGTCCCAAAAGTTGAATTCAAAATTGGCGTGCTTTGAGTGGGCAGGGTATTTGCGCAGTTATAAGTATATTCTGTGATATTCCCGAAAACAAATTGAAGAGTGTGATTGCCTCCAGTCAGAACCTTGCTTGTTTCATATCCGCTCTGATTGTCGCAAGTATAATTGAAATAGTGCACGCTGTTAGTTTCGTTAAGCCATGTGTAATTCATGGTAGTATTCCCGCACCTTAACTCAAGGAACTGCAAGTCCCCTGACTCATTAAGATACCATGTTGTTCCATTCGATGCAGTTATTGTAAGATTTGCCTGTCCTGTTGTGTTAAATCCAACTGTCCAGTTTCCATCCACATATGGATAGCTGTAAAGATTGAGTATTATGAGCTGAAGTTCATATGTCTGGTTTGAGAGATGTTCAACATTCCACTCAATGTAATCAATCAAGCCATTCTCATTCATGTCAGCTGTTGTGAAATTAACGCTCTCTTTTGTTTCATTAACCAGATGATAAAGTCTTATCATATCTGGAGAGGCTTCATAAGGCAGTTCACTAAAAGCAGTTATATCTGTATAGTTTAATTCATCAGGGGCTGAGATAGTTATAATTTTTCCGCTGCTTGTCTCTTCTTCAAAAGCCTCAGGCGCAGGAGTTTCGTAAGAAATCTCATACTGAGTTGCGTTATCCTCAAGACTGACTTCAACAGGCTGCAAAGATTCATTTTGCTCCTCAGAAATAACTCTTCCTGTGAATCCTCTGCCAAATATGCCTTTTATGAAATCCCATAATCTGCTTATAATTCCATTTCCTTCGTTATCAGAAACAGCTAATCCTGTCACAAAAGCTCTTGCCTGCTCAGGCTTCTCAGTTTGTTCATCAATCTTGTTGACAGAGACATTCTCAGCCAAAGGCGGAAGCTCGATTGTTATTTCAGCAGGATTTTCGAGTTCAACAACCTTCTTCCATTTGACAGGCTGTCCCACTCTTATTTTCCCGACCTTTGAAGTGGTTATTGAGACATTTGTCTCGTTTGTTGTAATGTTCTCGGCAAGAGTCACATTCTCGGAGATAGTTAAATCTTCAAGAGGAACAAAAGGAATCAAGCCATATTCCAATCCAGTTAGTTTTAATCTTGCATTGTCAAGCTCAATCCTCAGGTTATAGAACTCTTTTGTGAGGTTTAATCCAGCCAAGTCGCAGGTTTCTTCACATATGCTATTAAACTCTCTCAGAGTTATTTCCTGAGTTGTTTCTTCCACAGAGGTTTTATTTTCTTCTGTTATATTTTCAGAAACAGGAGGAGTCACCTGCTGGGAAATGCTCTCGTTTTGAGGTGTTCCTCCTCCTGTTTGCTCTGAAGATGAAGGTTCTGAGGGCGTAGTTTCTGTAGTTGTTTCTTCTTCTGTTGGAATCGTTGGTTCTTGTTCTGATGGGGTTCCAGTTGGAGTTTCTGTAGTTGTTTCACTAGGTGTCTCAGTTGGAGTTTCACTTGGACTTTCTTGGGAGGATTCAGTTGAATCGGAGGAGGACGAATCTGAAGAAGAATCGGAATCGCCGGATGAATCTGATGATGAATCTGAAGAATCAGAGCTTGAATCAGAATCAGATGATGAATCAGAAGAACCAGAATCTCCTTCCAATGCAAAACCAGTTATTGTGGTTCTTCTTTTTGCAATATTTGTGCTGTCAACCACAAGCAAATTATCAAGATAAATCTTTATCTCTCCGTCTCCTGCAATCAATCCAGACAACTTGACAAAATCAAGTGTCCCATTTTCCTTAAGCGTGAATTCATAGCTCCCCGAATTATTGAAAACAACATCTGGAGTTTCAAAATAAGTCTTTGCATTTTCCTTTACCACAAACAAATTGAAGCTGGGACTGAAAAAGAAAAAGCTTGCTATAAGAATTAAAAAAACCCCTATAAAACCAAAGCGAATCATAGTCTTCTTGTGCTTCTCATATTCCTCAAGAATTATCTGCTGCTGCCAGAGCCTGTGCCTATTTTCTTCTATCTGCTGTTTATGATAATCAGCAAGCGCCTGGTCTGGGTCATTAATGTATTTCCTAGAATCTTCTATTCTTCTTGAAAGTTCTTCGATTAAAACTCTCGCTACGCGAGCATTTCCCATACTTATCTTGTATGTAAATATACTTATAAATCTATTGGTAATACCTATTATTTATGTAATAATATGAGATAGGCTATTTGCCAATTAACATCCATACCTATCTTGTATGTAAAAGCCCTTTATAAATTTATTGATAATACCTATTATTTATGTAATAGCCATGCAAAGAGTTATTTAACAGTTAGATAGCACAAAACACTAAAAATCGAAATCACTGCTCAAATTTTTCAAGATATTCAGAAGCCTTGCCATCCACAACCATTACTTCCTTTATTGAATGCACATTGCTGTGCCTCACAAGCGCGTTCTTTTTGTTCAAGTTCTTCGCAATGTGCGGCTCAAGCGCAATCAGCCAGCCATATATCTTGTTATCCTCAAGATAAACTTCACTCACATGCCCTAGTTTGTTCCCATTCATCCCATATACCCGCAAATTCATTGCATCTGTGAGCCCATTCAGTTTTCCCTTGTGCTTTCTCTTCGCTCCAGCCCCAATAACTCCTCTCTCAAGCAGAGGAATCAGATATCTCACCAGAACAATTGAAATAAGACTAGCAAGCAATGCAATCACAAGCATTATCCAGAACAAGTCTATCCAGTTTATTGCAAATACAGTTGTTACAGGGGCAGGCTTTTCCTCCTGTACTTCATCAACATCGCACCTGCCATTCTGATTTGCATCAAGACAGCATTCTAATCCTCGGGGTATGTAAGGAGAACTGCAGCTTGCGCACGCAATGATTCCTGTCTCGCCTTCACTCTGATTAATGCATTCAATTATCTGAGGCTGGGAATAATTTGTCTGATAAACTACCCTGGTGCCTCCGCCTCCACCGCCGCCAACAGTCACTATCACAACAGGTTCAGGCGATTCATCAGCAGAATAATTCGAAAATCCAGTTACTCTGAATCTTAAATTTCCGGATGAATAATCTTCTTTGGTGCAAATGCTATCTGGGCAAACAACGCCATTCCTCAATATTCTTGGATTTGTGAAATTCAATCCATAAAGCCATAATGTTGAAGAAACATTGAAATTAGGCAGCTCGTCAGCATTTAATTCAATCCTATTGAATAATATATTCACATTGTTCTCAACGTCAACCACTCCGTCAAAATTATGGTCCTTATCATCAGTCACATTCAAACAATCGTCAAACTCTATTTTTCCATAATTAACATCTTCAAGAATAGTGTTGCAGAAATTCTGCAAATCTTCAAATGTATATGTATAGAAATCTGTTGAGCCTCCGCTGAAAGATGTCTTGAATTCCCCCAGGTAGATAATTCTCAACAGCGTTGTATTGACAACAAACTGCAATCCCTCGCTAGTCTGCCCCTGGCTGTTGTTTGCATAAACCCTGATAATATGGGTTCCATCTCCAGCAGTGAAATGAAGAGAATGGGGTATATTTGGGATATAGGTGTCTGCTGAGCCATCAAGAACATACCACGCATCATAAGCGCTGTAAACACTATAATTCAAAAGCAAACTTTCATTTATGTAAGTTCCGTTCTTAGGGGAATAGATAATTACCCCTGGAAGGCTTACAACATAAACCCTCAAATCAACAGGCTGTTCTGTCGCCTCACCTGTAACCGAAACGCTGCCAGTTATGCCTGCGCGCGAGCCATTCTCAACAACCAATATTGCAGATGCATAAGAACTGGAAATAATTAAAAAAACAATTGCTAAAAACAGCGATAAAATCAAATACCTCTTCATAAAAATATCCAAGCAACTATATTATTTAAATCTATATTCGAGAGTTAATTTTGTTCCTGCTTCTTTCTCTTGTTCAATGCCACAACGATTATTGCCATGACAAGAATTGCAGCTCCGACAACAAGATATAATGTCCAGTTTGTCTTTTCAACAGGAATCACTGACTCTTCTTCATTGACCACAAAAACAGGCAGTCTTGTCGAGATGCTGCTGCCTATTCCTACAGCACCGCCAGTCAATCCGCTCTGCACTGTCTTGAAAGTAAACTCAACAGGATAATTTCCACCTATCTTGCTATCGCTCGGCACGCTGATTCTCACATTCATTGCAGCTTCTCCGCCCGCAGGCACATTATAAGCCTTGTTTTCATCAGTTATCGTCGTAACATCCGAGCCCTGAGAGACTTCAGCATCCAAAACAACAGGATCCACTCCCGCATTGTTCTTCAGCACAATCTGCAAATCAACTGTTTGTCCAGGTGCAATCCTCAATGGATTCTCAGACCAATAAGGCGTTGAGACTGCAAATGCATAAACTCCATTTATCATTAAGATAGTCACAACTAACAATATTCCCGCTGCGATATAGTTTTTAGTTTTCATTTTATGATATCTTCAACGTCCATGCTCTAGAGGCTGAGTCTGATGAATATGCCTGTGCTGTAAGTTCAGAACCAACTTTCTTTATGCAGAAGTATACTTGCTCCTGCCCCGTTGAGCCGTCATTGACTGTGAAATTCCCTCTTGGTAAAGTCGCGCTGCCTATCGCAGTGTATACTGAAGGAGCCATGGTTGTTGCTCCGCATTCAACAGGAGGAGAACCCCCAGTAGTTACGCCAACACTGAAGTTATTGGAATAGATTTTTCTATTGGCATCTAACTCTCCAAGAAGGTCAGTGGTATTCAACTGAACATTTCCTGCTGTAATATTCTGGTTTCCAGTGTTGTTTAATACAATTGGATCATTTGTAGAAGTCTGATTCACGCTTCCAGGAGTTAACGATGCCCATGTCAGAGAAGCCGGCGAAGATACAAATCCAGTAAGCGCATTAATTGTGAATGTAGTAGAAACATTTGAAGCAGCAGAATTGCTTAAGTCCTTCACAAATACAGTCACATTCCAGGTTCCTGAGCCATCAAACCAGTACATAGGCACGCTGCAAGTGTAATTAACTGTAGTCGCAGTACTGCCCGCATTGGTGCATGAAACAGCCCTTACAACTTCTCCAGCCCTTGTAAAGTTAACCATCGCAGAACTATCATTCAAATTCCCTGCCCCGTCAGCATCACTTGCCACGAAGCTCATAACTACTGTAGTGCTTGTAGGCCCTTCATTCAAATTCACCGCGCTTATAGCAGAAACAGAAGCAATTGTTGGAGCAGTGTTTGATATTGTGACATTAACATTTACGCTTTGCTGTGTTACTTTCCCAGTTATCTTTCCAAACCAGTCAAACATCCCGGCAGACGCAAATGACGAGACTAATAATACAGAAGCTAGAACCACAACAAAAACAAGCGTTCCTCTTTTCGCATTCATCAGATAGTAAGCTGTAATTCATTTATAAACATTTCTCTGATACTATATAGGTTTTGATTTGCTCTCTTTTATTTGCTCTTTACTATTAATTCTGACTCGCTCTTGTCTTGAAGCTTCTCATCTGCGTTAAATACTATTAATTCGGATTCACCTTCACTGCGGGCTCCATTTAAAGGAAGATGACGTGTCAAGAAACCTTGGTTTTGAACCATCAGCAGATGCAATAGAAGGAGGGGTGACATATCAGGGGAACTATGAGTTCCCTTATATAATGGCTCTACGAGGAATTGAACCTCGATTATCCGGTCCGAAGCCGAAGGGTCTATCCATTAACCTATAGAGCCAAAACTATTAAATAACTGGCTTTTTTAATACTATTTATAAGAGATGAGCAAGACATTCACAGCTTTGATGGTTTTGATGGGCACAATCATAGGCGCAGGCATCCTCGGCATTCCTTATGTTGTCTCCCAGTCGGGATTTCCAATAGGTATCATGCATATTGTTTTCCTTGGGGCGTTAATGGCACTAATAATGCTCTATCTCGGAGAAGTAATTTTAAGAACGAAAGGCAATCACCAGCTCTCAGGATATGCTGAAAAATATCTTGGGAAACGCGGTAAGTTGTTGATGTTTATTGCTTTCGCAGCAGGAATTTATTCTGCAATATTGGCATACCTGATTGCAGAAGGCAAATCCCTGAGTTACCTGATATTCAATTCCCCAGTCCATCAATTCGAGCTTGGAATAATATTCTGGATTTTTCTCTCTGCAATAACCTATTTTGGCATAAAAGCTCTTGAGGAAGGCGACACAGTTGGAGTAATTGTTGTTTTCATAATGATAATCTCAATCTCAGTCTATTTCTCGAGCAAAATAAACATAACAAATCTGACATCTATTTTCTCAAGCAATCTATTTGTTCCGTTCGGAGTTGTTCTTTTTGCATTCCTCGGTTTCTCTGCAATTCCTGAGATTAAGCGCATTCTCAACAAAGAGCAAAAACCCTTGCGAGGAATAATAATAACAGCTTATCTGCTGACAGCATTGATTTATCTAATCTTTGCCGCAGTTGTTCTCGGTTTCATGGGCAATAAGACTCCAGAAGTTGCAACTATTGCTCTTGGAAAACCTTTCATAGTGCTTGGGATGATAACAATGTTCACAGCTTATCTCTCTCTTTCCGTTGCAATGATAGACAGCTATCGTTTTGACTTCAAGAAATCAAAGCGCATTTCATGGTTCTTGACAATAATAATCCCGCTGATTCTATTTATTATTCTAACATTAACAAACAACGCAACCTTCACTCAAGTCCTGAGCATTGGCGGAATAGTTTCAGGAGGCTTGACAGCAGTCATTATCTTGTTCATGGCAGAAAAGGCAAAGAGAGTTGGGAGAATCAAGCCTTATTATTCAATTCCCTATTCCCAAGTGTTGAAATGGTTTATCATTGCAATCTTTGTTCTTGCAGCAATACTCGAAATCAAGAATATTATTCTCTAACCTCTCTCAAAAGGCTTTCTCTCAACAGTAAATTGTTTCAATGTCAGATAACAGGTTTCATAGTTCCTGCATTTCTCGCAAAAATCCGTATTAATTCTGTTCTGCCCATAAAAGCACGATAAAATCATCCCAGGCTCCATGCCTTTCTCAGTTTCAGCTCTCTGCACCTGCTCCTCCAAAGCAGCCTTAATCTTTTCCCTGTCTATTTCCATCCAAATTATGAGAAATTGCCTCTTATATCAATTATCAAGATGCAATATAACTAATAAAAATCACTTCTTAAGCAATTTTTCCAAAACCTTGCGAGTTATTGCAAAATCAGCCCTTTTATTAGTTGCTTTCATTATCTCCCCAAGCAGGAAGTTAAGTGCATTCTTCTCTCCTTTCTTATAATCATCAGTGGCTTTTGGATTAGCATTGATAATTCTCTCAGCAACATTTCCAAGTTGCTTCTCGTCAGTTATTTTTCTTTCTTTCTCCTCAACCTGAAAGCTTTTAGGATAAAATTTCTTCAGAATCTCCTTGCCTTTCAGCTCTGTAATTTTTCCTTCCTTGACTAATTTCAACAATCCGGCAAAATGCTCAACTTCTATGTTCACATCGCCCATTTTTGTCTTATTATCATTCAATAGTCTCAATAAAGGCCCTGTAATCCATGGGAGAGCAAATTTCTCGTCAATCTTCTCTGCAACTTGTTCAAAAAACTCAACAATGTCAATATTCTTTGTAAGAATTTCTGCATTTTCCTTGTCAATCTTGAATTTCTTCACAAGTTTCTTAAGTTTTTCTTCCGGACTTTCGGGAAGCTTCTCTTCAATTGAAGAAATAAACTTCTTGTCAAGAATTATCTCGGGCAAGTCAGGCTCAGAAATAAATCTGTAATCTTCAGCGCTTTCCTTTTCTCGCATTTTTATTGTCTTGCCTTTTGCTTCATCAAATCTTCTTGTTTCTTTCTTATTTCCACCTTCCTCGCTTTGTCTCTTAAGTTCATATTCAATTGCTTTTCCAATATTCTCAATAGAATTAATGTTCTTTATCTCCACACGTTCAGTTTTTCCAGGGAGATTCACATTCACATCAACTTTTATTCCTGCGTTTGAATCAATTGCCTTCAGATATTCCAAATTATGTATTAATTTCCCAAGCCATTCCATTACTTCTCCCGAACTTGAGAAATCAGGAGAGGTTATTATCTCAACAAGAGGCAATCCCGAGCGATTATAGTCAACGCACCCTGTATCAGGAGTCCATGAAGCAGGGTCTTCCTCAAGATGCATGCTCCATATCTCAATTCCCCCAAACTTTCCTTTGACCCCTACAGAAGAGGCATATTTCCCGGAAATAGTATTTTGATAACCCTTTGGCAAATCCGGCCAGTCATAATGTTTTCTCTGCCAATTTAATTTCTCATTTATCTTGCATCCAAGCATCAACCCTATTTGAACAGCTTTTCTGACAGCTTCTCCGTTAGGCAGCATCGGCTTCGCCCCAGGCTGCCCTGTGCATATCGGGCAGATATTAATATTTGGCTTAACCCCCTTTTCACGAGAGGCAACACACCTGCAGAAAAGCTTCTCCTTTGTAATGAGATAAGCATGGATTTCTAAACCTATCTTTCCCCTAATCTCTTTTTCTTTCTTCTCTTTAGCCATGAATTCCTAAAAACAGAGTGCTATAAAAAAGTTCCTAATTTAAATCACAAGAAATTTATGCAAGTCGCACTGCAGTTCATATACCCGCCGGTGTCTCCTCCGCCATTATAATAGGCATAAACTTTCCATGCACCACTATCTTGATAAACTTTGCATTGCCAAATATCGTGCTTGCGGTCTGTGACATCATCATATAATTTAAAGGACTCTTGAGTTATTGCGCAGAAATCCCAATCTCCAGTGCAGTTAGTTATTGTTGCGCATCCTGAAGCGCAACCATTTGTGGCATTAGCCGAAAATGTTGCTCTAACCGGCGCTGTCCCTCCCCCTCCTCCAGATAATGCACAACATTGCACAGCAGATATGTAAAATCCTCCGCAACCGTTTATAGAATATCTATATTTAACCCCAGTTACAACCTTTCCGCTCGGGCAGCTGCTCCATGTTAGGCTGCTTACTGCTGCATCGCATCCATTGACAGCAACTTCTTGGCAATCAGAAGTAGTTATTGGCCCGCCAGTTCCATCAGCAGGCCACGCATTCCTGCAATCGCTGCCAATGCAGACTCCTGCTGCTTTCATGAAATTAGTTGTGCTCACATTTCCAATGTTATAATTAATATCGCTCCCACTCTGACTCCATAAACTTCCTCCGCCTCCAGGAGGCCATGCTGTCCTGCAATCCATTGTTCCTGAGTTGTTCATGCAGAATCCCGCAGCAATAATATTGGTAGGCACTCTGACGCTCCAGTTCATCTCATCAACCGAATGCCCAAACACAGCAGGATTTGCAGGAACAGAATTATAAGCATAAACCCCCACAAATCCAATCAGAAATAATCCGATTATCAATAAAGAAATAAAGTACTTCCTCTCCAAATTAACCTCTATTTTCACAGAATATCAAAGTATAAATTGTTTTTAATAGTTTTCCCTAATTGATGTCTTAGCTTATAACAATCTTGCAGCAATATCCCCATGCATGCATATAGGAGCCGTCACTCAATCTTCTTGCTCTTACATAATTAGGAGTTACTTCATATTCTGTATTTTCCCTTTCATTGTTTGACTTCAGGAAATGGAAGCCTGCAACAGTCTTGCCAATTGCAGAGCAATTTGCAAGTGACCATTGGGGAAGAGGCTTATTCCCGCCGTCAACCCATGTGCAATTCTGATAAGATAATGTTCCGCCGTTCAGAGAAGGCCAGCTTGTTTGGCAGTTTCCTGAAAGGCAAATTTGTGACGAGTTTACTGTGCCTGATGTTGCAACAAGGCTTTCTGCTTTAATCCCTCCAGAAACAACAAGTTTTGTGTCAGGGCTTGAAGTGCCAATTCCGATGTTTCCCGTTGAGCCATTAATCACAATTCTCTCAACATGCGCGACCTCATCCCCGATAATCAAATTACCATTATTATTTGCATAGAAAGAAAACTTCTTGCCGGTGTTTTCGACAAAAATTCCTGCAAATCCTGTCCCATTTATATGCAATTTTGCCCCAGGAACACGAGTGCCTATTCCCTCGCTCCCGTTTACCAAGATATTTGAATTAACAGACTGTCCCCAATCCACTTCATTAGGTGAGTGCCCATAAACCTCTGGGCTGTAAGCATAAACTCCTACAAAACCAACAATAACTAATCCAATTAGAATGCTAAAAACCAAAAACTTCTTATTCAACTTTACCTCTATTTTCATGTAATTATGAAGATTTCAAGATTATTTAAATATTGTTCTTAGCAAAAGTCTCAGCAACAAGCAAAGGAAAAATAATTGTTGCATCAGCAAAAACCTTAACATTATTCACTTCAGCCTTTAACTTGCCCCAAGATATTGCCTCTTCAGGCAAAGCTCCCGAGTCACTACCATCAAATTCCTGCGAGGTATTGATATATACCGCATAATCAGCCCCGTTCCTAAATATGTTTGCCTCAAGTATCGCATGCTTAACCAATCCCGCGCCAAGCACAATAACTCCTGATTTTTCCAAATTAACTGTCTCGTCATTCAACCTCTTGCAATCCTCAGCAATATCAATCTTAAAATCAGGATGCTTTGACTTGAAATAATAGATATTGCCTCCAATTGCCCCGTCAGTTATAGCAGGGCAATAAACAGGAATCTTGTTCTTCCATGCCCAATAATAAATGCTCTTTTCATTGTTTATTTTCTCGCCAAACTTCCAAATCAAGTCCGAGGGCGTGAAAACTTTGCCTATTTTTTTCTGCTCATCATAAAGCTCAAGCAAAATAGGCTGTATAAACTCCTCAAGCTTGACGTACAAGTCATTTCCAACAAAAATATTACCAATCCTGTTTATTCCCTTATCATAAAGCTCAGCGCCCTTAGCATTAAAACTTCCAAGAATAAAACCGGAAGAACCTGTCAGGTTCTTACGGGACAGCGGAACTTGTTCTGCTGTATCAGCCATGCATTTCATCAAATCCTCCTCAATTCCACCGGCTGTTGTGACAAGAACATGCACTTTCTTGTGCTTCGCAAGATATCTAATTATGTCCCTATTTCCCGAACTAACCATGTTTGAAGTGTATCCAAGGAAAATCTTTGCCTTATTTTCAATCATCTTATTTACTATCTTAGCAGCCTGAGAAAAGTGAGATGCCTGGAATCCAACACTCGCAAAATTTTTAATAAGTTTCTCATAGTCAACACCGCGGTCAAAATCATAGCCCTCAATCTTGGTTCCCTCTAATTCCATGCTCTTCTTGAGCGAATACGCATCAATCAGCCGTTTATCGTCCTTTGCCATATTAGATAGAATAAATAAAATTGCAAATATGTTTACAATTTAGGTATTGCAACACTCAAAAGCAATCTTTCAACTTGCATGAAAAATAAAAAATCAATCCCTATATAAACCTTTTTCTTTGTCAAAAGAAAAATGGGATAAAGATTGTTTGCAATCTTTAGATCTGTCTAATTCCCGCCAAAAGTTCTCTTCCTCTTCCCGAACTCAGAAATTGCTTCTTTAAGCTCGCAGGCATCAAAATCAGGGAAATGTACATCTGAGAAATAAAGCTCTGAGTAAGCTGACTGGAAAGGCATGAAGCCGCTTGTTCTCTTCTCCCCTGATGTTCTTATTATCAAGTCCGGCTCGGGGATTCCCGCAGAATCCAAATATCCCGCAAAATCATTTTCATTAATTTCCCTCTTCCCGCTCTTCAGTATCTTGTTTATAGCTCTAACAATCTCATCCCTTCCCCCATAGTCAAGGCAAATCTGCACATGAAAATCGCTATTATCTTTTGTCTCTTCTTCCAACTTATTAATTTCCTCAATCAGATATTTGGGCATCCTGTCTTTCCTGCCAATGTGCCTGAACCTTATTTTGTTCTCAATAGCCTCTTTTCTCCACTCTTTTACAGCTTTTGAAACAAGCTCAAAAATAGAATCAATTTCTCGGGTATCTCGCTTCCAATTCTCAGTTGAGAAGCCCCAGAATGAAAGATATTTCACCCCTTCTCCCCTTGCTGTATCAAACAAGTCTTTAATATGCTCGTAGCTGCCTGCCTTCTTGTGCCCTGCGCTGGCAATCAATCCTTTGGATTTTGCCCATCTCCTGTTTCCATCAGGTATTATTGAGATGTGCACTGGAATCTTATTAGTCATTATATTTCTTTCTCAAATAGCTCTTTAAACTTTTCCAAGTCTTCTGTCCTTATTCTTGCCCCAACTGCATCCCTGTGCCCGCCACCAGTTGCATTCCCGAGTTGCTTGAGCACTTCTTCAAGAGTCTGTTTAACATTCTTCCCCCTCATTGAAAGATTTGTTATTGAGCCTTTCTTGTAAGCCACAAGAATATACTTCTCAGGATAAAGATAAGACAATTCATTCGCCAAGTCAGCGCTTATGCTCATCTCTCCACCATAAATCAAATAAATAACCTTGCCAGACTCAGATTCTTTCGCTTCCTTCAATAAAATATCATATTTCTTCTTTATATCAGCATATTTTGTCCTGAAAGGCTTGTTCATCTCCATCTCAAGAAAAATTTCATTTGGGGATTTGCATGAAATTAAGAAACTCTGCAGTTTTACGACATTGCTCACAGAATCTTTCAACCCAAAGTTTAATGCGATTGCAATCCTGCCAATCTCTGTCTTGTAATAAACATCAAACGGCTTCTCCAGCTCCTTGTTCCAGAATTCAGGATATCTTTTCGCAAACTCGGAAACAAAATCAGGCATATAATGGTCAGCAATGCAGCCCATCAGCGCAATCCACAAATCCTCCACTCTTCCAGTTATGTTGTAAGCAAGATAGCTTGTCGGCTCGTTTGTTTTTTCACTTCTAAGAGCAGGATTATAGATATGCAGGTTCTTGAATTTGTCAAAATCAGAGAGCGCTTTTGCATTCATGTCATGATGGTCAATCCAGACAACAGGAATCTGCAATTTGTCCGCACCCTCAAGAAACTCTTCTGCAACAACAGGCTTGTCAACTATGAAAATATAATCTGCCTTAAGCTGTTCAGCTTTCTTCAGGTAAGATGCATCAAGCTCAGGATAGCTCCTGACAGCAACGCCATAGCCTCTACCAAGATACCTTCTCAGCAAAAGAAAAGCGCACAATCCATCGCAGTCATTGTCATAATAAAATATGGGATTTTGCGCTTTCTCAAGATGTTCAAGAACCTCAGATACTTCTTTCTTTGTCAGCATAATAAAAGAATACAATTCCTGTTTTTAAAATCTACTAAACTTAAACAATGCTTATCTTGCAGCATCTTACTTTAATCCAATCAAGATGTGTCTCGCCAGAACTCCCCTGCCCACTTCCGGTTGCAATCTCACCATTGGGGCATAACCACTCCTTTACGCATGCACCGCATCTTACTGCCCCGACCCAATGGCAAGTCGTATAATTGATGAAAAGTGTCCCTACACTGCCGCCACCGCCAGCCGGCCATGTTGTTCTGCAATCTGTTCCAATGCAAACTCCTGCTGATTTAAGATAATTAGTTGTGCTTATGTTTCCGTTCACTTCCAATTTTTCAACAGGGGTTAAAGTCCCAATACCCACATTGCCCTCGTCTTTCTGCAAGATTACATTTCCCCCGCCAATTCCCGAACTGCTCAAATATAAATTCTGGTATGTTGCTGTACCAAACGCCTTTATTTCATTGCCTGTAATTGAGATGCTTGGAGCACCTGTTAATCCTTGTTCATGAAATCCAATAAGTGCGCTGTTTACCAGCATGCTCCCATTGACATCCAAGTTTGTTCCAGGATTTGATGTTCCAATGCCCATTCTTCCATTAATACTGACATTAGCTTTAATCATCTTGCTCCAATCCATCTCATCAATCGAGTGCCCGAAAACAGCAGGATTCGCAGGAATTGAATTATACGCATAAACCCCTACAAATCCAATAAGAATTAATCCAATAAGTAAGCTAAATACCAAGAATTTCTTGTTAAGATTCACCTCTATTTTCATATCCAAGAAAGACAAGTCTATTATTTAAACTTTACAATTTTTTCCAATTCCATGCCAATAATATGAGCAGCATAATCAAGCCTCCAAAGGCAAACCAAGCCCAGGGACTCAAAGAACCCAATATTGCCTGTGCTTGAACAGTTGCCTGCTGGGTGGCTGCCTGCGCAGGCGCAGCAGCAAGCATTGCTCC
>CAYGYN010000045.1:0-14178 GCA_964354195.1 Candidatus Woesearchaeota archaeon
CTTATCGAGGGAAGGTGGTGGCTTTTGGATAGTTTCAATCTGAAACTAAGAGAGATTATAGCTTGATTTGTGATTATTATCTATCATAAACCAAGCAGGCATGCTTGATATGTGGCTTGCACTTGGATTTTCTGAGGAAAAGTAAATGTAATCCACAACTGATTTTTCAGTTATTGGAAGACCTTGATTAGATAACTTTTGCAGGTTGACAAAGGATTCAATGCCCTGCTGATTTGCAGAGAGTTTGCCTTCAAGCCTGTCAAGGAAGCTTGGGGCTGTTTCTGACTCCTTGTAGAATGAGTTTGTTGCATGAATTGTCAGATTTGTTAAATCTGAGCCAGCTGCAAAGCTTGTGAATGGGGTTCTTGTTATATTATTTATTACAAGATTGTTTGTATTCAATGAATAAAGGGGATCTTCGAAACTTGTTATTGGAATGAATGCTTCTATTGTCTGCGTCTTGTTCCATGAAGCAATTCCTTGCTTGTCAATCATCTGGAAATCTGCTTGGAGAACTACTCGCACATTCCAGGGCTCCACTTGACTGATTGTTATCTTTGGATTTGCAAGATTTACAACAACATCCATCTTATCCGCGTTAAGATTTATTGAATTTTGAATATCTGAGAATGTCGCGCCGGACATTATTTCCTGTTGCTCCTGGTTTATTGTGCCATTGAAGAATAACTCTTCAAAAGAAGCATTTACATTACTGTTGAATGCCCCTGTCTCGAGAATTTTTTTATTAATCACAAATATTGCCCTAAATCCTGAGATGTAAACCTGCCTCTGAAGGTCTTTTTCCACGGACAAGATAAAATTATTCATTGTCGAGACTCTTTTTTGCACAGAATCCCGGTTTTGCATTTTATCATAAACCACAAACGAAACCGCAAAAATGGATATAATTAGAATTGCAATAATTGTGAAAAACTGCGCTTTGTTATTCATGCCCATACACGTACCTCCACTTCAGTTGACCAGAGATAAGGCAGCCCTTTCAACTCGGAGGAGCTGATTGAGAGGCTTTGTTCATTGAATTTTATGTCTATCTTATTGTCTGAATCAAGGTCAAGTTTCCTAAGAAGGTTGTAGGCTGCAACCTGGAAAGCGTCATTATCATTGTATTGCACAAGTGTTGAAGAATATTCGCAAGTATCTGAGCCGGGATAGGAAGATGGAATTCGCATTGTATCATTTGTGTCATCATCAAATTGAATATTCCAGATGCAGCCCTCTGCTTTCGCGCAGATATTGGAATATGAAGATGCTTCCTTAAGAATAGTGTAGATAATCTTATTGTATACTGAACCTGAACTAAGATTTGTCGGGGAAGTGCCACGAGCTATTTTGACTATATTGTCCTGCGATATGAATTGTTGGGGTATCCTGAATGCATAAGGGTCTCCAAGCAGGGTGAAATCATCACCAAAACTGCTCAGATTGTAAATTAATTGGTTATTGTTTTCCACGGTTGCAGTCCATCTTGGGCCTGAGTAAGATATTGCTGTTGCTTTTATAATTGAAGAGTTTGGAGGTATGCTGAAAGTTCCATTGTCTGCATTATCAAACTGCTTCTCTGTTGTTGCAACAAGCCCGAATGGCTGAGTTTCTTGAGTATAATTCAGCTCAATATATGAATCAGGGTAAAGTATTGTGTTTGTAAAGTTTCCGGAGGCATTTGCAACTTGTTCTGTATAGCTTAATGAGATTATCTCATGGGAGATGTTCAGGTAAAAATTCTGCAGTATTGTCGAGTTATCGCTTGTGAAATACTTGCCTTTTCCGCATTGTGCAACGCTCTGCAATGTAGAATTTGCCAAAGCGCATGCAGAGATATTTCCAAAACCTATTGAATAGACTGTTCCATTAAGCCCGCTGTTCACCCTGCAGGAAGACCAGTTTGTGTTTGTGACTGCGCAATTACAGTCCGCGACATTGCAGTCATCGCTTCCTCCATAACAGCCGGAGGAAGCGCCCAGCCATAATCCTTCATCAGACGGCAAGCCTGTTCTTGTGCCTGTGCAGCCTGAAGCTGCCTGGCAAGTATGTGTTGGGATTCCATCTGACATTACTATTACATATTTTCTTCTTCCTGAGCTGCTTTGCTCACTCAACATCTTGTAAGCGGTGTTTATTCCGCAGCAGATGCAGGTTCCGCCTTCAGTATTGTAAGCATCTATTCTTGATTTCAAATAACTTGAGTTTGAGGAGAGACTTGCATTGTAGATTCTGCCTTTGTTTGGACTGCCATCATCTCCATAAAAGGCGGCAAGAGCAACCCTATTGCCCGGAATATCCAGAATTGTGTCAATAACCATCTTGTCAAGGCATTTTGCAACAGAGACTTTCTTTGTATCAGAATCATATAAATGAGGGTCCGAGCAGTTTCTTGCAACTCCTGTATTGTCTGAATCAAACCTGTTCTCCATGCTGCCGCTCAAATCTGTCAAAACTACAACATCTGCATTTCCTACAAGGGTGGCTGCGTAAAGCCCTAGTCTCAGAGGAACTGTTTGATTGATTAACTGCGAATAATCAAGCTTTGATAATAATTCTGAATTGGGAATGAATTTGATTGTCTCATTTGCGCTCGAATTTTCAAATATTGTTGTTGAGCCTATTTTTACAAACATCTTATAAGGAGATTTAAAATGCAAGTTTAATGACATAGAATCAAGCACATTTGGCACGTGGAAACCTGTGTAGACATTTATTATGCCGTTTACTCCAGGAAGATAATACCTGTCTGCCTTGTTATATTCAGGGGTTTTTGAATAATCTATTCTTATGAAGCCTCCTGTGATGCGGAGATTAGTGAGATTTGTGGTTCTAAACTCAAGATAATTATCTCCTGAATGCAAGTTTGCTGTTGGAAAACTGTATGCCTTTGGGGTAAGCTCTGTTGCTGGTTTTGCATAATTGCCCGAGCTTATATTGTTTATATAGAGTGTGAAGTTGCTGTTGATTGCAAGTTCAGCAGCTGCAGATGAGATTGTACCATTGTAATGAATGAGCGCAGTTATATTGCCATCACCTGAATAACCTCCGAAATAGAAATAATCTGTCTGCAGGCTGGAAGAGAGATAAGCCCTTGCTGAATATCCTGTTATTTCTTTCCCCTCTTCAATTCCAGATATAATCTGTCTTGCTGCATCTATTTCTGTTGCAGACTCATAAGAAGTCAGATTCTTTGAGGCAATCAGAGTTTCCCCAAACCAGATTCCAATATTATTATCCTCACTTATATCCTGCATTGCTGATTCTGCAAGGAGCCTGGCTTTTGTCATGTTTTTAACATAGAATTCACCTATCTGCTCAAGAACAGACTTTGAAGTGTCAGTGATTGAGCCTTCTGCAATTAGGGATTTTGCATAGCTATTATTCAAATCAGATATTTTTATGGTTGAAAGAGTTGAGAGCAGGTCATAGTGCAATTCTGTTTTTGGCTTTACATTCGAGACAAGAGGGTAGACAATGAGCAGCGCTATGATTATAATTACAAGGGCTATAAGCGCGTCTATGCTGAAAAACACTCCTTTTTTATCTGACATATTTAGCTAATCCCAACTGTAAATGTAAAATACAATGGGTTTATTATTGTAGCTAGAGAGCCTTGTGACTTTAAGAAGGTTTTGCGCTTCAACTGGCTGCTGCCCGATTATACTGATTGTCTGATTTCCCACACTCATGTTTTCCGAGAATGAAATATAGTAATTGCCAGTTATTCTGAAGAGTTGTTTTGTTCTTGAATAGTCTGCGCTTGCGAGCGAATTAAACATCCCAAGCTTTGTTTCATTTACTTGGTTTTGGGAAAGCAAGCCTATCCTGACAACATTTGTTTCTGTCCATGAAGATGGAGAGCCTTCAGAGAACAGTGAATTTGCTATAACTCCTGCCTCATATTTCAAATTATCAAAAGATTCTGCTGTTTCATTCTGAGAGTTTATGGAAAAGAGATAGAAAGCAACTATGCCTAGGGAGAATATAATTGCTGCAATTGCCAAATCAAAACCCCAACCTTGCGCTTTTTTGGTTTTCATTGTAATCACATATTCAAAACAGCGGGCTTCTTGTCAACAATTATGCCTCTTTTATCCATTGTAAACTTATAAATTCTGTTTGAGTGCTCTGTCCCGCGCATTTTAAGAACTTCTATGAACCTCTCTCTTTTTTCAGAGTGGTTACATCTTATAAAATAGAGGAGTATTATTGAATCTGATTCAAATTCAAGGGCTCGGGAAGCCATCTGGATTCCTTCTGCATTTTCCTCCTCTAAAGTGAGAAGCGAGGTGCAGCCCCAATTAGTTATCATCTTGAAGAGCGAGAGCGCAGCCTCTCTCTTTGCAAAGTCATCCTCAAAGAGAAGCTCAAATGAGGTGATGCTGTCTATGATAACTCTCTTTATCTTCTTTCCAAGAATTATTGATTCTATTGCTCCTCCGCCTTCTTCAAGCATTGTTCTGACTTTTTCAGGGGTGTATTCAAGGAAAGTTAGCAAACCTGCTTTTTCCAACTTGGAGAGGTCCCACCCAAAATCAAGCATGTTCTTGTAAAACTGGCTCTTTTTCTCCTCGAAAGTAATGTAAAGGCAGTGCTCTCCCCTCTCCATGCCTTCAAAAAGAAACTGTACAGCAAATATAGACTTACCAGAGCCTGCTCCTCCCACTATGAGGTTGGTAGAACCTCTCTCAAATCCCCCCTCAACAAGACGGTCAAAATTAGGTATTCCACTCGGGATTCTGATTTCTTCAGATCGTGCTGCTCTTGAAATTCTTATTGTCTTTTTCTTTGTTCTTCTTGGAATTTTCTTCTTAACAACTCTCTTTTTAACAGATTTTCTCTTTTTCATTCTTCATCAATATGACTTTTATTGTATAAAAACCTTATCTATGGGCTAAAGAAGCTTCCGAAGTAATTTACCATTAATGTGTTTATCAGCAGGAAGACGATTATGCCTATGGCTGCGAGAGGTATTGCGTATTTCAAGCCTGATTTCTCATCACCTTTGCTTACCAATCCTATTATCATTGATGCAAGGAAACTTGTGACTGCAAGGAATATTATTGAGAACCAAGTTACAAAACTCGTTGATATTGATATCTTTGTCATAGTCATTGGCGCATTTATTGGAACTTCAGTAGTGGGTATTGTGGAGAGGATATTTGTCATTATATGCACGAGAGCTGAGGAAAGCCCAAACAAAACAGGGGCTCCAACTGCCACTGCGAAGAAAATAAATATTATATACATCAAAACATTCGAGGCTGCCCTTTTTTCCATGAACATCCTTTCCCTCATGTTGACTGCTGTTTCCTCAAGAAGGACAGAGATATTTCCGCCAGACTTTATGCCTGAGATTATGACATCTATGGTTTTCCTTATTTTCTCGGATTTTATTCTTTCTGACATTTCCAGGAGAGCCTTGGTTATTTCCTTTCCTGTTACTATATCCTTGCCGAGAATTGTTATTTCCCTGTCCAAGGGGGCAAATTCTTTCCTTGAACTAAGCAGGAGCGCCTTGTCAATTGTCATGCCTGCCCTCAAGTTGGATGACATAAGTTCAATAAAATCAGGGAAAACAGTTTCCATTTTCCTGATTTCCGCGTCTTTCTTCAATTTATTGCTGGCAAATATGTAAAGGGGGACTCCAATAACAACTAAAAAGAAGAGAGCTGAAGCTTGTATTGCATTATTAGTAATTAGGTAAACAATTACTCCAAGAGTTGATGCAATAAGGAAGACAAGAATCTGGAGTTTCAACTTATTTTTCGGCTTTCCTCGACTTGTGCTCGTTCTCATTGGTTCTTTTTTTTCTGTCATTTTACAATAAACTTGGCCTAAGGGAGCGGATTACTCCTATGAACATGAATTGGATAAATGCAACCCCTCCAAACAGGGCGACAAACAGCATCTTTGTTATTGTTTCAGGGAGATTAACAAGCGAGGAGATAATTGTCAGGAAAGTTATTGCGAGAGCAGGCATTATTACTGATGAAAGCATGTAAAACATTATCATGGGATTTAACTTGTTTCCATAGCTCTGAATTTGAATGAGCTGCTCCTCATTCAATGACTTGATGCTTTCCTTTATGATGACTGAGATGTCGCTTCCTGCTCTCATTCCGTTGCTTAGCTGCCATAAGGTTCTTCTGAAGAAAACTGACGGGCTTTTCTCTCCAAGCTCTTCGATAACTTCTATCTGAGGCATGCCTGAATTTATCTTCTTGACAACTTTCTTGAATTCAGAACTTAACTCCCCGTATCCTGAAGAGGAGATATTAACCATAATAGTAAATAATGGGATTCCTGAGTTTAATTGAACGAGTATATCTTCAAGGGCAGGAATAAGATTCTTGTCAATATCCTTTTCTTTCCTTGTTGAGTAGGCTTTTGGGTAAATTGACTGGCTGAAGAAAGCAAAAAGAGCTATTGGAACAGCAATTGCAAGCGAGATTATATAGAAATATTGAACATTGAAGATGAAGAATGCTGTAGAAGCCAAAATGAACACTATTGAGAAAATTATGACTGCGGTTCTTGTGCAAACGCCGAGATATTCCTCACGAGATAGGGCAATATCTGAGTTTTTAAGATATTCTCCAAGTTTTGAATTTCTTTTGTGTTCAAAAAAACCTGCAAAGAACTTGGATGTGTGCTTTAGCTTTTCTATCGATGAAAATGTGAAAGGTATTTGAAATTTCATCTTTAACCAAATGGTGATACGTCATTTTTACGCATCAGCTCAATGAGGTGGCTCCTGTTCTTGTAATAAATACTCATGACATTGCTGACTTGATTTATGTTCCTTACGTTGTTTTTTATCAGCCACGTGAGTATGTCTTTCTTTTCTTTCAAGTCACTCTCAAGCTCTGAGCCGTGCAAGCCAGTATTTCTTCCAATATCCTCAAAGAACCTCGTGCTTTCTGCATGCCTTGTTATTTTATCTGACTCGGGAATCCATCTATAAAGAATATTTGCCTTTGCGCTCTCTTTCTCCAAATTAATTTCAGCTATCTGAAGAACTCTTCTTATTCCTTTTCTTCTGTCACGGAACATGACTACGTTCAGGTTTATTGCCTTTAGGAGATTTGCTGGGACATTCAATGGCGGATTGACAAGACGAGCGATTGTTTCACTTGCAGTGTCTGCGTGCACTGTAGCATAAACTGAGTGTCCGGTGTGCATTGCTTCAAATAAGACGTGGGCCTCCGCCTCTCGCCTCATTTCACCAAGGATAATCCTATCAGGGCGCATTCTTAATGAGTTAACTAATAAATCAAGCATGGAAACTTCGCCTTTTCCTTCGGAATTAGGTGTTCTTGTGACAAGGGGGGTCCAATACAAGAATTCTGGAAGCATTAGCTCTCTTGTATCTTCAATACTGACAATTCTTTGGTTTGGAGGAACAAATGCCATGCAGGCATTAAGGAAAGAAGTTTTTCCAGAGCCTGTGCCTCCAGAGAAAAGTATGTTCATCTCGTACTCAACTGCAAGCCAGATTAGCGCTGCTGTATCAAGGTCACATGTTTTGTTTGTTACCATGTCAACAATTGTGAATGGGTCTCTTGCGAATTTTCTGATTGTTATTGTGCTGCCTTTTGTGTTTATTGGATAAAGGACTGCATTTATTCTGTCTCCGGTGATAAGATGCGCATCTAGCAAGGGATTTAAAACAGTAATTTGCTTTCCTACACGGCGGGCAATGATGTTTGCATAATTCACTATCTCTTCTTCCTTTTCGATTTTTATATTTGTTTCAAGCCATCCATGCTTCTTGCTGTAGACTTTTATTTGTTCGGTTGAAGAAGGAATGACTATTTCCTCAAGATTAGGGTCATTTACTAAGAACTCAATTTTGCCAAGCCCAAGCATGTCCTGCATCAACTTGCCTATGAGGAAATTCTCAACATTGGGCTCAATGGTCGGGAGTTTGTGCTTTAGGAGATTGACTGCATCCTGCATGAACCTGTTTTTTATGGTCTGGAATGCCTCCGGGTCAGTAAGCTCTTTCATGCTGATAGTTGTCAGGGAAACAAGCTCGTTTCTTATTTCATTCAGAAGAGCTGAAGTGGCAGGATTAACCTCCGGGATATGGAGGTTGTATGTTGTGCCTACAAGGTCTCTTACTATCTTGGCTTCTACTTTTGCGCCGTCTGTTTCTATGTGATAGGACTCAATAATTTCTTTATCGTGGCTCTTGTTCTTCTCGGGATGTGTGTGGAATATATTGTGCTTTATCTCATGATGAGGCTTTACTTCATGATGAACTGGCTTGTTATGCAAATGAGTTGATTTGTTGTGAAGGTGTGCAAGCCTCTCTCTCAATTGGTGTATTCTTTTGTCATGGTTTTTCTTTTTCATCTTACTTAATCCTTATTACAGGCTCTCCTATATTTGAATATTCTATCTCTGCAAGGTTGCTTTCTTCGAGCATCTGCGCCCATTCTGTTGCAATGTCCTTTGTAATTCCAAATGCAGATGCAATTTCTGATATGCCTAACTTCTTTTGGTGCTTAAGAATCTCATACAAGACATCAAGGTCTGTTTTTGCTGATGAGCTTGCCTGCTTCTTCTCGGCTATAATTCTTTTTATCTCTGCCGCTGATTTCCTCCTCCTGGAAACTCGGCCAACAATCATAACTACTATAAAAATCGCCCATTCAGCAATCACAAAAATGAACGAGAGGCTGCTTGACGGCGAGCTAGTCATCTCGGACTGGGAACTTGCAAACGCAAACCCTGAAATGCTATTTACTCCGTAGAAATGAAGGTGTACAGATGTGTGTGTTATTGCCAGCACAAACAGTACTCCTAATATTATTGCAAAACCTGATATCTTTCCACCTCTATCTTCCATTTGAATTTCTGAGAACGTTTAAATAGACTATTCGTTAAATATAAATGTTAAGGCTATTTTATAAAACTTACCAAGCCATGGTTTACAAAGGAAAAAAGGGGCAAATAAGCGTAGAATACATGATTGTTGTAGGGTTTATTGTTTTCTTTGTCCTTTTGGTTCTTGGGGCAGCACTTCTTTATTCCTCGCAGATAAACGACAGCATACAATCAAGGCAAATAGAGCAGTTTGCCGTCAAGCTAATTTCCTCTGCAGAAAGCGTAAAGTATGCGGGCGAGCCTTCAAGGAGCACAATTTCAGTTTATTTGCCTTCTAATGTAAGAGAAATACAGATAATTGGGAAGGAAATGATAGTTGATTTTATCACTAGTTCAGGATTGAATCGCGTTTCTTACTTGAGCAAGGTAGTAATGGCAGGAGAGATTTCCCAAGTCTCGGGAATAAAGAAGATAAGGATTGTTGCCCTCTCGGATAGCGTTAACATAACCAGTTTGACTTAAAATGAATCACAAAAAAGGGCAATCTGCAGTTGAATTCATGATTATTATTGGTTTTGCGCTTTTCTTTTTGATTGGCATTATCATTGCAATTGAAGCGAGCAGGAGCGATAAGGTGCAAGAGCAAAGGGACAAGTTCATGAACCAGGCGGCTTTGTCAATAGTTGATGAGATAAATCTTGCCTCGAGCTCAACAGATGGCTATGCAAGGCAATTCAAGATACTAGGGAGCACTCTTGGGGTGGAGTTCAATGCATCAATCAGAAACGGAGATGTCTATTTGGCAAGCTATGATGGGAGACATGCAGTGGCATATGAAGTGCAGAATGTTTCCGGGGATTTGATAGTAGGCAACAACTTGATTGAGAAAATCAATGGGACTGTTTATCTTAATAGAATTTAAATTTTTAGGCGCAAAGCTTGGCAAACTTTGCTTGAGGATTGTAAATTACTTCTGCTTTGTTTCTCAATCTTTGTCCAAACTTTTCTTCATATCTTCTTGCAAGAGCCCTCATTTGTTCAAGCAGAGGTTCATTTCTTACGGTTATTTTTGCATTATCATATCGCAGCCTGACACACATTGGCTCTGGAAGTACAATTTCAGCGACTTGCTCAACGGGTTGCTTATTGGTCCGCCAAAAAGAGAGAAAAGACCTGCGCTTGGGCAGAACATATACTGCATATCTTATATGGCTTATTACTTCAGGTGTTGGGGAGAGGTCAAATGCAGGCGCTGATTCGCATCCAAACCCATTTTCTTTTAATTCCCGCTCTAACCACCCAAATTGAGAATCTTCATCTTCCATATGAAAATTATTCAAATACCAACTTATAAATCTTTATTACTACTTTACACAATACCAAAAGCCAATTTTTCAGGATTATTCTTTTTCTTCTTCGGATTCTGTTTCCTCTGGAAGAGTTTCTGCTGCTTCTGGCTTGACTTTTGGTGTTTTTGGCTTTTTTTCTTTGGCTGGTTTGATTTTCTTCTCTTTCTTTGGTTTTTCTTTATTATCAACTATTGCTGGAGGTGCGGCTACAACAGGCTCATTAGTTTGTTTAGTTGTTGGGGGTTGTGCTTGCTGGGTCGCATAAGCCTCTCTTGCTGCTTTTTTTGCTTCCCATTCTGCCCTGAGGGCTTTGTTTGCATCGCAGTTTATGTTGAAGCAAAATTCCCAAGGGCGCTTTCCTTTTCTGAGAGCCATGACTTTTGGGAATCCGCATGATTCGCAAATCTTTTCTGATTTTTTCACAAGAGCGTTTGGAGGCAAGGAATAAGTTGTCTTGCATTCAGGATAAGCTGAGCAGGCAACGAAGTAACGGTATGAGCCTCTGTTGAACAAGATGCGGAGGTTTCCTTTCTTGCAGACAGGGCATTGAATCAATGTATTTGCCTCGTTTTGCTCTTTTCTCAGGATTTCGAGACCTTTTGCGAGCTCTTTTCCGATGTCTGTCTCTTTTACCTTGAATTCTTTTGAGATGTCTGTAATTATTTTCTTTGCCTTTTCCACGACTTGGTTTTCTTCTTTCTGCAAGTCTCCTTTTGATTCCTGGATTTTTTCCATTTCTTCTTCCAGCGACTTGGTAAGATTCTCATCGATAATTAT
Organism: Candidatus Woesearchaeota archaeon; assembly: GCA_964354195.1. Lineage (GTDB taxonomy): Archaea > Nanobdellota > Nanobdellia > Pacearchaeales > GW2011-AR1 > JAOAJC01. The sequence continues at coordinate 10,965 of CAYGYN010000045.1, forward strand.
TGGGGAATATTTCTCGAGAGCTTCTATGAGTTTTAGTCCTAATGGCGTTGCTTGTATGCTTTTTCCGTCCAAGTAGCCTCTTTCGAATAGCGTGTCTATGATTGTTGACCTTGTTGCCTTTGTTCCAAGATTTTTCTTTTCCAATGTTGAAATAAGTGAGGCAGGAGTGTATCTTTTAGGGGGCTGGGTTTCTTTTTCATCAAAGCGAATCTTGTCTATCTTGACTTTTCCGTTCAAGTCTGGAAGCTCTGATTCTTCCATTTTTGTAGGATAGACTTTTGTCCAGCCTTTTTCCTTTATTTTCATTGCAGAGGCTGTGAATTTTATATCCTTGTCTTTTGTAGCAACAAGGACAATGCGCTTGTTCTCTGTTACTGCATCTGGGGAGAATGCAGAGATGAATCTTTTAACAATTAGATTGTAAATCTTGTCTGCTCTTTCTTCCACATCGGCAAATTCTCCGGTTGGGTAGATTGATGGGTGAGCCGGGTCTGATTTCTTGCCTTCTATTGGCTTGTCACGAGTTGCTTCCTTAATTTCTTTAGGGAAATGCTTTGCAAGAGCCTTGAGAATCTTCTTCGGCTCGATTGCATCTGGAATCTTTTGCGAAGAGGTTCTTGGGTAGGATATTAATCCGTCAATATAGAGCTGCTGAGCAATTCTCAATGTCTCTGAGGGCGATATTTTATGGAACTTGTAGGCTTCTGTTTGGAGAGTTGTTAAATCAAAGGGCACTGGCGGGGAGATTTTCTCCTCTCTTTTTGTGGTTTCTGCAATTGCCTCCTTAATTCCCTTGAATTTGTCCAAAAGTTTTTTGTCAAAGATATCCTCAGGATGCTTGAATTCCAAATCTCCGACTATGGCAAAGACCTGCCAGTAAGGCTCTGGCTTGAATGCAGAGATTTCTTTTTCCCTATCAACGATAATTTTGAGAGCAGGACCTTGGACTCTGCCTATTGAAAGAATCCTAAATGCGCCAGCTGTCTTGATTGCCGACATCAGGGCGCGGGAGAGATTAATGCCATAGAGCCAATCAATAATGTGGCGTGCTTCGCCTGCATAAGCGTTGTTCCATGCAAGTTCTGGCAAAGGTGACTCATATGATTTAACAAGTTCATCAGAGGTTAGGGTTGAAAACTTCATTCTTTTTGCGGTTTTCTGCTTGCAGATGAATCTCAGGACATTCCATCCAATTACTTCCCCTTCTATGTCAAAATCTGTCGCTATTATGATTTCCTTTGCTTTTTTACAGAGTTTTTTTAAAACTTCCAGATATTTTTTTGTGAAGGCGGCTGATTTTTTCTCATAGGAAGGCACCCATTCTGTGTTAAAGATTGGCCAACCTTTTTGTCCAGGAGAGTAGGTAAGATTATACAAGTGTCCGACAGCAGAGGCAACGAGAATTTTCTCGCCATTGTGCTCCACTTCATAATATGCAACTTTGTCATCGGAATATTTCCTTGGTTTGCCCAACGCTGATGCAATTTTAAGTGCGGCCTGGGGCTTTTCTGTGACAATCAGGATTGAATCTTTCTTTGCAGAGGATATCTTTACATTTTCCTCGCCGCTTTCTTCCTTTGTTTTCTTCTTTCTACGAGCGATGAAAGATGCTGGAACAGGCTTGCCAGGGGTTTCAACTGTTGTAAGTTCTTCAATTGAAGGCTTTCGCTTCACTTCTTTTTCAGTTGTGATTTTCACGTCGGTTATAGGAATGAACGATTCTACAGCCATGTTTCTCTTTGGAATTAAGGGTTTAAATAGATAGAGGATAAACCTCTACTTCTATTCTGTCTGATGTGGGATATTCCTTCACCTTGGAGACTTTAAATCTCTTGGATTTTACGACTTTTTTAACTATTTTCTTTGAGAGAATTATTCTTAACTTGTCCATATCAAGGAAGATACCATTTCCAAAACTTTTTTCAAGTTCTTTGGCATCACTATTGAGTTGTTCGGAGTTGTTATAATAAATGGCAAAGTAATGTGCCATGCCTTCTTTATCTCTCTTGGCAAAAGGAAGAGTTTCTGTTCTCTTCAACCTGTTGCCGTATTGGTGAGCCATCTTTGTAATGGCTGTGCAGAGGTGCATTTTCAATCCCGAGTCCTTTAGAGCATCAAGTATTTTCTTTCCGGCTGAAACTGAGCCAGAGATTGTGTAGCTGTCCTCGTTAAATGCATATTCTCTTGTGAATATGTCAAAATTTGTTTCAGAGATTTCAAGTTCATTTAGATTTACAAAGCTGATGAAATTCTTTGCTTTGTTTATGAAATATACAATATCCATGACTTTTTCAGGGAAAGATGGCATTTCCAAGCCCAATCTCTCTTTTCCTACAATATTGTTAACGAGTTTTATCTTTTCCAAGTCATCACGCATTGCATCTTTTATGTGTCCTATGTCTTTCTGGAGGAAAGAGGGATGAATTCTGAATTCATCTATAAACTCGGAGAGTTTCTTGATGTTCTTTTCATTTATCAATGTAGTGGGAAGGTAAATGTGGATATGAAAATTTGAGAAAGCGGATTTGAGGGCTTTTGCATATTCAAGAGTTCTATCGAGAAAGAGCAAAGGGTCTCCGCCTGTGATTCCTGCTCCTGTTGCATTACTTTGCTTCGCTTCTCGGATTGCATCTCTCGGAGATTTGCACTCTCTTTCATTTGCTATAACAATGTCCACATTCTTTCTCTTTTGGCTAAGTGAGCAATAATAGCAGTTTCTTGAGCATTTTCCTGTTATGAAAAGAACTAACTTCTCTCCGCGAACGCAGCGCTTGCACCCCTCGGGCAAATCATTTATGCAGTGGGAATCAAATTTGGTTTTCATATTGCTCCTGAGAATAGGCATTATTTAAACTTAATTGTATTCACTATATAATAGTAACATTTATATAGTAGTTTTGCCTATGTATTTTATGGCAGATTATGAACATTCTATTGAAAGAGAGGGTAGAAAAACACCTCGTCCAGGACTTCTTTTAGCTCTTGGCATGGGCGCGGCTCTTGGGCTTGGTTTTGGCTTCCATGGGTTTAAAGGAGAGAAAGCAAGGGATGGCTGTATACCTCTGGGATTCTCGGAAATACACCAGATTGAGAAGGATAATGATACAACATACCATTTCAGGGCGGAAAATGACGGAAAATATGGCGGAGAGGGGCTTGGTAGTAGGACATATTATTATGCTGGCTTGAATGACTTATCAATGAAAGTCTTTGA
>CAYGYN010000046.1:0-7517 GCA_964354195.1 Candidatus Woesearchaeota archaeon
GTTGTTTTTGTTGAGATATAAATTGTGGTAAGGGTTATGAGCAAGCCCGCTATGATTACTGTTGCTATAAGAAAGAACTGCCCTCTTTTTTCCATAAACTAAAGAGAAAAATGATGTTTTTATATTTAGTGTAGACGGGGAGTTTGCTTCGTTTCGAATTGAAAGCACCCTTCTGCCTTCCTCGGCTTTGTGACCCTGCAAGCACCTTGTTTCCTGCTTAGGGCTGCTCCGGTCAGGGCCTGACCCATTTCACAAGAGCAAGATCGAGCAGGACAAAACTTCAACGTTGGGTAGAAGACCAACAAGTCTCTGCGTCACTCGCTCCTTTAAGCCCGCCATGAAGTCCGTTTGCGTGACAGCGCGGGACTAGCGCGCCAGCTCGTCTACATTTTAGACGAGCTTGAGCAGTTTAAAAGACTTGCTATTTATGTATTTTAGAACTCAACTTCTGATTCTATCTGCTTCTTTATCTTCCTCATGTCCTCTTTCACTTTCTTTGAATTTGGAAAATTGCTCTTTTGAATAGGATAAAGGGCGAGCATTATAACAAGAATTGTCTCAACTATCATGTTTGCAACAAGCATCATCAGTATGTAATCCATAAAACAACCTAAAAAAAGAGATATTTAATCTTTTATATAGTGCACTACATTTTTTCAATAGTAGAGATGCCAAGAAGCCTGAGGGCGTTCTTAATTACAATGGAAAATGAATCGACAAGAACGAGACGGAATTGCTCATTCTCAGAGCCAATAACTTTATTTGAATGGTAGAATTCATTGAAAGTTTGCGCTACTTGGTACGCATAGTTTGCAATCAAATTAGGGGAGAGGGATTTGTATGAATCCAGAACTACTGCAGAAAAATTGTTCAGATGGGAGATTAGATTCTTCTCTGAATCGTTCAAGTTCTTGAGAGAATATTTCTTTTTCTTGTATTTTGCTTTTTCCAATATGCTTTTTGCTCTTGCGTAACTGTAAAGCAGATAAGGTCCTGTATCTCCCTCGAATGATGTGAATCGTTCTATATCAAACACAACATCATTCACGCGATAGTTCTTCAAGTCTCCATAGAATATCGCTGCAAGAGAAATTGCATTTGCTCTTTTCTCAAGCTCTTTCTTTGTTATTTTTTCTCGCTTAAGAATTTCCTTTCTTGCGAGCTCTGAAGCCTCGTTCAGAATATCATCCATGAAAATTGTCTTTCCTTTTCGCGTTGAAAATTTCTTTCCATCCTTGCCAAGATACAATCCATGAGTTACATGCTTGCAATTGTGCGCCCATTTGTTGCCCATCAACTCGAGAACCTTAAATATCTGGTTGAAATGCAGGGTTTGCTCTGAGCCAACATCATAAAACATAGAATTGAACTTGTATTTCTTATATCGTTCAATTGCAGCAGCAATATCTCTTGTTGCATAAAGTGTTGTACCATCTGATTTCTTTATTAAAACAACTCCAAGATTATATTCCCGCAAGTCAACTATAAGGGCGCCTTCGCTCATGACAAGGAGATTCTTCTTTTGGAGCTCTTTGACTATTTTTTCCATCTGTTTGTTGTACATGGATTCGCCGGAAACTGCATCGAACTTTATGTTTAATCTTGAATAAATTTTGTTGAACTCTTTCAAACTTAAATCTCTGAAAATTTCCCAGAGCGCTGTTGCTTCCTTGTCGCCACACTCTAATTTCTTAAATTCATCTCTTGCTTCCTGCTCAAGTTCCTTTCTCTTGCTTACTTTTACATATAATTCAAGAAGATGATTTATTGTATCTCCCCTTAGTTTTTCGAGGCTACCAAATTTTTTGTAGCCAACAAGTAATTTCCCGAATTGTGTGCCCCAATCTCCAAGATAATTCATCCTAATAACCTTGAATCCGGCAAAATCTGAAATGTTTGCTATTGAATTTCCAATTATTGTTGAGCGGAGGTGCCCGATGCCAAATGGCTTTGCAATATTTGGGGAAGAGAATTCAACAAGAACTTTCTTTCCTTTTCCAAGAACTGAAGAACCATAGCTATCTTTTTTCTTTTGTATTGCATTTAAAGTCTCCTCAGCTATCACAAGGCGGTTGACAAAGAAATTAAGGTAGGGGCCAATAGCAGCAACGCGCTCAAACTCAAGATTATTTTTTAGCTTTGAAGCAAGTTCTTTTGCTATTTCCACAGGATTTTTCTTGAGAGTTTTTGCAAGAACAAAGCAGGGAAAGGCATAATCTCCCAATTTGGAGTCTTTGGGAATTTCAATCAAATTCAGGATTTCTTTTTCCTTCAGTTTTGAAGGTTTTGCAAGAAGTTCAGCTATCCTCTCTTTCATGATTAGAACAATAATAGATATTTAATAAAGTTAATCCCTAAGACAAACCTAAGCTAATTTAGTGCCGCATTCTGTGCAGAATTTCTCGCTGCCATCTATAGCCTTCTCGCACTTCGGGCAGTTTGTCAGAGGAATAACCATCTTACCACCGCATTGCGGGCAGAATTTCTGCTCAGGGTCTCCCCCTCGGCCGCATTGGGTGCATTTTGGAGGAACTTTCCTCTTTTCAATCACTGTCTTGTAGCCCATTTTTCCGCCGGAAACCACTTTGCCGAATGCATCTTCAATTGCTTTTGCGCCTTTTCCGCTTTGCAGGTTCCTTAAGTCCAAACAACTTCCCATTTTTCCTCTTTTATTAGTCAGCAATAAAATCAATTTCATTTTATAAACATTTTGATGGTAAAAAACAACAGAGTAGGGCAGACAGAATAAGATTATTTTTGATTCACTCTTGCCTTAAGGTTCCTCGCTTTGCTGCGGACCTTAATTCTGCGGCAAACAAAAAGCCTCTAGGGAGAATTGAACTCCCGACCCCCAGTTTCTTCGTTTCCGAAAATGGATTACGAAACTGGTGCTCTAACCAGCTGAGCTATAGAGGCACATAAAGGAGAGATATGAAAGCTTTATAAATAATAAGTTGTAATACTACTATGTTAAGAAGATGGTGAAAAATAAGCTTTTAATTATTGGCTTGTGTCTGTTTATAACACTGACTTTGATTGGATTTGCTTCTGCATCCACTGTTAACTTCACTTCGCCCACCCCCAACCCAGGCGTATATTTGAATGTTTCGAGCATTGTTATTAATGCAACTTCGGCTGATGCAAACCTTACAAACATTACGATTAATTTGTATAATGCGACGGGGCTTGTAAATCAGACAAACTTAACAAGCGCACCATTTATTGTCAATTTCACAAATCTAGTCGATGGAATTTATTATTTTAATGCAACTGCACTAAATTCTAGTGCAGATGTGATTAATTATACTGAAACAAGAAATGTGACTATTGATATGATTTATCCAATTATTTTAATAAACAGCCCCGCTAATGATAGTTGGACCAGTGCGGCCGGAATTACTCCTAACTTTAACTTTACGGATAAATCGGCTACCGGTTACTGCAAGATATATTATGGCATCTATTTGCAGGCTTTCGGCAATGTTACTAATAGCAGTCCGATTAATTCCTATGGTGGGCTTATCCCTACACCCCATTATAATAATGGAAGTTTCACATGGTACATCACGTGCAATGATTCTGCTGGAAATACGAACACTTCGGAAATAAGGACACTCTATAGTGATGCGAGTGCTCCAGCTGTAACTATAATCGCTCCTGCTAACAATTATTACTATTCAAACAAAAATTTTGTATTAGTTCTTAATGCGTCTGTAAATGATGGAAACGGAATAGGAGTAAATGCTGTATACTTCAATATAACTAATTCCAGCGGGCAAGTTGCTTTCATACAGGCAACAAACACCACTAGCACCTCCTGGAATGCTACTGTAAATGTGACTAATTATTCAGATGGATCATATACTTTCACAGTTTATACAAATGACAGCTTAAATAGCATAAATAATACAGTGTCCGCGGTTGTGACGTTTGATACTGTGGCTCCGAATATCAGTTTGGAAAGCCCTGCTGACGATGAAGCTTTTGACACATCTGGTTCGTCTTATAATATTGGATTTGAATTCAATGTGACTGATGCATCTGGTTCAATAGCAAATTGTTCGCTTATAATAAACAGTGTCATGAACAAGACAGAAACAGGTATAAGTGTAAACATAACTGAATCAATAAGCCAGTCATTTGAGGAAGACTCATATTCATGGAAAATAAGGTGCACTGACTCTGCTGGAAATATTGCAGATTCAAGCGATACATGGGATTTTGATGTAACAACATTCTCGGGCTCTGATGACGGTGGCGGAGGCGGCGGGGGAGCAGAATCGTCGTTCTGGACAATGACATATAATGTGAACCAGGACAGTTTCAAGGAAGAGGGCTATAACCGCTCATTCTCGAAAGGGCAGAGAATGAAAGTGCTTATTGATGGAGATACCCATTATGTTGGTGTTATTAATGTAAGCTCTGACCGCGCGATAATTAATGTATCATCAACGCCACAGCAAGCGACGTTAAATGTTGGGGAGACAAAGAAATTTGAGGTTAACACAGATGGTTATTATGATATAAGCGTGAAATTAAACAGCATAGATGGGACAAAAGCAAACCTTAGCATCATGTACTTGCATGAAAAGATGGCTGCTGTTGCAAATAATCTCACTGCAGGAAATGGCACAAACCAAACCACAACATTAACAACAAATCAGACTGGAACGCAGGGAGCATCAAACGCCTCTGCTGCTTCTTCTGTAAAAAATAACTGGAAATGGATTCTTGTTGGAATCCTGGTTGTAGTAATTGCCTTTATTGTTATATTCTGGAAGAAGATTTGGTTCTGGCTATCTAACCTGAAGCACCAACACAAATAATCTTATAATTTAACTGCGTTTTGGTGGTAAATTTATTTGGAAAGTAATATATATTCTGATTTCCAGTATAAAACATGATAAGGCGAATTAAAAGGCTCCTGTCACTTGAAGACGAGGAGGTGAACGACAAGTTCTCACCGCATGAAAAGCCTGATGCAATTGTTCTTTCTGCAGGAATGATGGGCAAGAAAAGCCTTTTTCCAAAAGCGCTAATTGAATACGGCGGAAAAACTGCAATTGAGCATCAGGTGAACTGGCTCTCGCCTTTTGTAAAGAAAATAATTGTTGCATGCCACAAGAAGGAGTGCGCCGAGATATCAAAAGTAATCAAGGATTACCAGAATGTTGAATTCTCAACAGAAACCCAGCTGCTCGGGACAGCAGGAGCAACAAGGAAAGCAATGGAAAGATCAAAGGCAAATCACTTTATTGTCTGCAATGTAGATGACTTGACTGACATTGACTTGAATGCGCTTGTTGATTTCGGGCCTGACACAATGTGCGTTGCAAACCCAAGATTAAACTTCGGAGTTTTGGAAACAGAAGGATTTGATGTGAAATTCTTCCGCGAAAAGCCCATATTGAAGAACATCTGGGCAAGCTGCGGAATATATCTTCTTAGCAGAAAAACAATTGAAAATGTCCCTGAAAAAGGCAGCCTGGAGCATGATGTCTGGCCCTATATAAGAATCAAGGCTTTCAAGCATTTCGGAATGTGGAAGACGTTCGGGAAATAGAATTACTTCTTTCCCTTAGCAGGACCGGATGATTTGCTTCTTCTTGCTGCCTCAACTTCTTCAGGGAAAGCCTCTTCATCGTGGGCATTAAAATAATGGGTTGGCTTATCTTCACCCAAGAATCTGACTAAAAGTGTGAATGTGTCGCGGCCTTTTCTTAAAATTGATTCTGGATTTATGACTTCGTAAATCCTGCCATAATTAGCTCCACTATAATCCAAAGACTTCTTTTGTTGGCATATAAAATAGTGTCCTGATATTCCTTCAGATGCAAGCAATTCTAATGCTGTTTTTCTTTTTTTATCCCCGTCATCCTCTCCCATAGCTTTATGTTTTCTCAGAGATATTTAACTATTGTTGTGATTGTTTAACTTGTGTTTTAAGGATATTTTAACCGCGCCCGCCTTGCTGCTTCTGCGCAGGTTTTTTCAAGGGTTGAATAAAATTTCATATCGGGATAAACCGCAAGAAAATTTCTCTTTATCATTTCTATACCGTCAAAACCAGGCTCTCCTCCGATAATTATTTGGATAGCGCTATCGTATACTAAGCGACCACGCCATTCGCCAAGCTCGCCTCTTGTGTCTCTTCCATAAACTTTTCCGCAATCGTGCTGTGTCTCGTTGGGAAGCCAGGCTAATATTGCCCCTTGCATTGATGCAACTTCAAGATAATTCCTTTCCCAATCCAAGCGCCTCTCGAAGTCAGGCATATCTCCCTTAAGCGTATTATCCAAATGCTTTTTGCTAAGAATGGGCTCTGGAGAAGCAACACAAATACCCGGGTCTCGCGAGTGAATAAAATCTATTGCCCAATCATGCCATTTTGCCGTGCCGCCCATTGGACCAACAAGAAAAATCACTGGGGCGGGAATATTTTCCATATAATCCTTGGGAATTATTACATTTTTTGCCATCTTTTTATTGAAATTTTGCCGGATATTTAATGATTTATGTGATTGTTTTATAACAGATTTCTCAGAGATTGCTATCTCTGGAACATTCCGTGCACCAAAATAATGCACGGAAGTCTTTAAAAACCATTTTTTCTTTGGAGGAGATGCATTATTTGGATAAAAGAGAGGTTGTAGTTGAACCGAAAAAGAGTTTGACTGAAACAATTGTGTTTTTGAAGCTTTTTTTGCCGAGAAATTTCAACAGAGTCACTCCTGTAGCTTATGTTTTTTTAATTCCGTTTCTTGCTTTGATTATTGGAATAATGTTCTTCCATTTCCTTTGGTTTTTGATTGTTTTGGGAGGATTTATGATATTTATGTTCATGCTTTATGCATGTTTCTGGAAATGGCCGATTTATTGATTAAGAATTTTTAAAGAAATTAATCAGCTTCTCCGGCTTCGCCTGATGCGCCACCGATATTATCTGGTTGTGTTTCTCTTACTCTTTTCGTTAATAGATTTCTTGCTAGTTTTGAGTCCTCTTCAGATAACCCTGCAGAAGCCAATTTCTCTAAAGCATTAAAGAAGCACATATATCTGTCAAATCCATCACTCTTTCTGGCAGCTAATAATTCAGTTCTGCCAATATATTCTGTTAAAGCGTCTGAATATTCTCTTGTTTGTTCTGCCATGGAATTATTCAGTCCTAATAACTGCCTGATTTAAGACTCTTTCACCTTCAACATAAAACTCTTGCATAGACAAAGTTCTATTATCAGATAATCTGTGATAAGACTCCACTAATTTGACTTTCTTACCCATATGCTCAGCAGGCACAAATCCAGAAAGTACAACGCCCCTAATTTGTCGTTCATTTTTTTGTATTTCTATCCCTGTTGAAACAAATCTCTCTGGAAAGACTAATTCCGGGGTATGTTCTCTAGCTACTTCTCTAGACGGAAATATCTGGCTCAGAACTCCTTCTGTAGTATGATCCTGATAATAATCTTTCTTTCCCATACCTTTTATGACTAACAAAGGTATTTATATTTTGCTGT
>CAYGYN010000047.1:0-2521 GCA_964354195.1 Candidatus Woesearchaeota archaeon
ATATTGTGGCAACAGCAGCTGGAATCCTGTCAGACGCAAGAATATTGATTGAGCAGGCACAAGTCTTGGCTCAGCAAAATCGAGTAACATACGGCTCAGCGATTGAACCAATCTCAGTAATAAGGATGATTGCTGACAAAAAACAATTATTCACACAATATGGCGGGGCTCGCCCATTTGGAGTTGCAATACTTCTTGGCGGAGTATGCAAGGAGAAAGCATACTTATACACATCAGATGTTACAGGAAACTTCTTTGCTTACAAGGCAAATGCAATCGGAGAAAATGATGAGAAGATAAAAGAGGTCCTAAGGAAAGATTTCAATGAAGAAATGACTATAGAGGAAGGAATAAAATTTGCGCTCAAGATTTTCAAGGATTTTCTGGAGAAGAATTTTGACTTGCAAAGATTTGATGTTGGTTATATTAAGATAAAAGATGACAAGTTGGTAAGATTGCACGGCGAGGAACTTAAGAAATTCTCGAAATAATTCTGCATGATAATAAAAAAGAAAGCATGGCCTGAGATGTTTGAGGCAATGCTAAGCGGCAAGAAAAAATTTGACTTGAGACTGGATGATTTTGAATGCAATGAAGGAGATATTCTTGTTTTCGAAGAATGGAATCCAGAAACAAAAGAATACACTGGAAGAAAACTTGAGAAGAAAGTTTCTTACGTGATGAAATCAAAGGATTTGAAATTCTGGAAAAAAGAAAAGATTGACAAGTTTGGATTTCAGGTTATTTCCCTTGAAGATTAAGGCAATTTGAACCACTTCCTGAAAACCATTGAACCTATTAAAGAGGTCACTATATAATACCAGAACCAACTGCCTTTTATTGCAGTATCTACAAGCCAGCCCCTCATAATTGGAAATAGAATAAGCAGAGGTATGAATGTTATCAGCATAGGCTTCATTGAGTGTTTCATGGACTCCCCCATGTGGGAAAACATCTCTTTTTGAAGTTCCATCAGTTTTGTTGGGTTGTCCTTGTGTTTCTTCATCTCCTCCTGAAGAGCTTTCTGCTTAGCTTTTATTTCATGCATTCTTTCCTTATCAAGAATAAAGTAGTTAACAATTGAGATAAACAAAGAAACAAGCAGGGCTGCGAGAATAATAAATAATCTTGGACCCCAGAGGGGAGAAATCGAAAACCATTGTTCTATAAATCCAGGAGGTACCATATTTATTTATTGTAAAATACATATTTAAATTAGACTATTTATCCTGTCACTTTCTTGAGAATAGGATGCATGTCCAGCGCGTGCTGGTGAGCTATATTTTGCCACAACTGGTACATAATCATGACTGCAAGAAGAATTGCTGTTCCAGAAGTTAATGCGCCAAGAGAATCTGTCAAAGCAGCCAGAGCTCCAATTGTCAAACCGCCCATGACTGTCAATGGCATTATGTATCTTGCTAAGATTGCTTCAAGAACGCGTTCATCTTTTCTGAATCCTGGAATCTGCAAGCCTGATGAAATTATTTTCTTTGCCTGTGCTTGGGCGTCCATGCCTGAGGTTTTAACCCAAAAGACTGCAAAAAGAACAGAGAAACCCATGAAGAAGAGAAGATGTGTGAAACCCTGGAATATCTGAATCATTTGCAAGTTTCCACGAATCACAGATTGAACAATATTAGAATTGCCAAGCCAGAATGCCAAGCCAGATATTGCCTGTCCTTGTGAGAATCCTCCGAACCAAGTTGCATGTCCGGCTGCTTTTTCTATCAGTCCGCCGAATAATTGGATGTTTGCAACCAAGGCCGCGGTAAGAATAACTGGGATATTTGAAGTATAAAAGAATGCGAGAGGCCACTTCATGCTGTAACCTCTTAGCCTATCGTAAGAAAGAGGAACCTCTACTTTCATGCTCTGCGTCCATACAACTGCCATGAATATAAGTGCTGTCACTAGAATTGCTGCTATTGAGAGCATTGCTTCTTTTGGAGCGCCATTAATCACTGATTGAAGAATAATCAGAAGATTGCCTCCGCAAGGGGTATTAGAGAAATCAGAAAGACAGTTCTCGCCATTTACGCCTATGAATTGAACCAAACCATTGAATAATCTCCATGCAACACCCGCGACTATGAACAGAGAGACTCCTGAACCAAAGCCATACTTGGTTGTAACTTCATCCATGAGCATTATTGCCAAGCCGCCAAGCATAAGCTGGAAAATCATAACTCCTGCATAGCCCGGCATGGCTTGAAGTCCGCCCATTAAGACATAAACTAATGATTCGAAGACAATAAATACCAGAACTCCAATCTTTTGGATTCCCTGGAAGAGTTTCTTTCCATCAGAGGTTGTGACATCAATTTTCAGAATTCCTGAACCTACTAAAAGCTGCAGGATAATGGAAGCCATAACAATCGGGCCGATACCCAGCGAGATTACTGAACCAAAATCTGTTCCAAGGATGATAGCAAGATATTCAAACCTCTCAAGAGAGTTTTGTGCAAGCCCGAAGAGAGAAATGTTTGCAAGCACGAAGAAAAATGCAAGAATTACAAGC
>CAYGYN010000048.1:0-10214 GCA_964354195.1 Candidatus Woesearchaeota archaeon
CGCGCCGCTAAAAAAATTTTCTATTCTTTTCGGCTAACTTTTCCACCGATTTTGCTTGCAATACGCATATATATATGTATATTGTCTTCATATGAAATTTGTATTTTACCTCATTTGGATGGCGCTTGGAGTGGCTATTTCGCCTATTGTGGGGCTTGTTATTGCGTCATATACGTTTTTTGTGACCTCATTTTACTTCGTAAAAGGGGTTAGTGAAGGGCTGAAAAAGTTACTTTTTGTGGAGGAAAATGTTGACAAGTCTGTTGACATCTGGGACAAGCATATTCTTAGGATGAATAAGAGTCGTGTGGACACGAAAAAGAAGACTGAATAAATCGAGTCTTTTTAAATCTGTTTTTATTTATTTTTTTTCTTTTTTGTTTCAGCTTGACAGATCCTCTATTTGATTTTCCAGTAAGCGATGATTTGCGAGTTTTCCCTCAACAAAAGCGAATTATAAATAGCAACAGTAATATGTGTAGTTTATTTTTATAGTGGGACAAACCACTCAAGTAACAATTATTACACAAGCTTTTTCAATCTGTGAATGTTTTTTTGCCAAATAAACTGTGAACGAATTTTTGCCAAATAAACAAAGTCAATCTGTGAACGATTTTTCGCTTAATAAACTGTGAACGAATTTCGGCCAAATAAACTGTGAACGATTTTTTGCCAAATAAACAAAAGCTCTAACATGTGTCTAACAGATCCCTAACAGGTGTCTAACAGTTTTCAGTACCGTTGATTTGTTTTCATTTGTTTTCAATGCCGTTCGTTTGTTTCTGTGCGTTTAAGTTAATTCGTTTTAATGCAAAAAAAAAGTTGACCACCTGATTCTGGTCAGGTATTCTTTGCCCGTATGAATACTGAACCAAAGAAGAAGAAGGGTCGTCCATCTGGATCGACATCGTTTACCATCGTACCACTCGACACTCTACGCTCCCTACTAGGATCGAAGAGTAAAATCGTTGTGTCTAAAAAGTGGTTGTCTAATATTGAGCTAGTCGCAGGAGATCGTCGTGAGGATATTGAAGAGGTGCAAAAGCATCTTATTGATTCTTCGCCACCAGCAGATAAGATCGAGTTCGCATTTACAAAATTCTAAATTCAAACATATGTTTAAATCACTTATTGGGCAAGATCACATCAAGAGACAGTTAGGTTTCTATCAAGATGTTTATTCATCTACAGGTGTCGTACCATTCTTAATGTTCAACGGAGCAAAAGGATTGGGCAAGACAGAGTTCGCTAAAAGTTTTGCTGCGGCTATAGGCAAGCCAATGCTGGAGATCAACTGCTCCACCATAAAAAACGCAAAACAATTCTTCGATCAGATCTTTATTCCAATTATCATGGAAAGTAAGATTACTGTTCTGTTTGATGAGTGCCATGCATTACCAAAGGATCTAGTCATGTCTTTCCTCACTGTGTTTAATACAGAGAAATCAAACAAAAAGAGATTTGATTTTGAGGAGTCATCTCTTGAGTTCAACTTTGAGAACCAGAGTTACATCTTCTCTACATCAGAACCAGATAAACTATTCCCACCGTTTAAAGACAGACTTACTGTCATAGATTTTAAACAATATAGTGAGGAAGACTTGGGTAAGATACTACAAAGTAGAACAGAGGGTATCAAGATTAGCCCCGAAGTTATTGATGAGGTATCCCACACGTTGCGGGGCAATGCTAGATCCGCAGTTAAAAGAGCGAAAGAAATAGTTATGTACTGTGAATCCAGGAATAGCCCAGTTTTCGGCACAAAAGAATGGAATGAATTGTGTTCTCTTGTTGACATCCTGCCTTTGGGACTTACCAATTCTGAGGTTGAGATTCTAAGAGTACTAAAACAAAGAGGAGATTCTACCCTTGCTGCTTTATCTGCATCAACGGGATTGTCTCGGACTGCTATCCAAAGAGACTCGGAATCATACCTAACAAAAATGAATCTGATAAAAATAGATGGAACCCGCAAGATCACATCCAAGGGCATTTTGATCCTTGGCAAAATTAAGGATTGATTATGAAAGAAACTCAATATATTATATCAAATAACAACTACGGCATTGCCGTTGGTTTGGTTGGAGAGAAAGAACAAACAGAAAGGGATTGTATCCTTTGCGAAAACATTTATGGATCAAATTACTCAGACAATTATTTTAATGGTATTATTTACCTTCCTAGCATTTCAACATTCAAGAAGTTTCTAATCCTAAAAGAGTACTACAAAGTATGGGATAGGTACTGGGCAGAAAACCAAAGATGGAATAACTTTTTACCAACACCACCAAATATATACAGGTTCACGAAAGAAGCAATAAAAATAGCAAAACAAACAATGAACTCCAGAGTGACCTATGAAAACTTCATGGTGAATATATCTGGGCGTAATAGTGAATATCAAATGGGGGTGATCTCAGCGGAGAACCCAGACAGCTAAATTAAAACAATCGTTTAAATCTTTTAAATATATTTAAAATAATTGTTGACGAACCCAAAACCAAATACTACCTTACTCACATGCAACTACTAATTGACCCCAAGAAGATCACCAACTTCACTCGCACCACTGCCGAACTCCAATCATTCTTTTTGTTTGGTTTGTTCTGTGCTGGTAAGAATAGCGACTATGCAGCTAAGTGCCTCGCCAGAATACTCCACAACAACGATGGGGAGACCCCCTTTGAAGTGCTGAAGGGTTTGGGTGAGACAGGAATCTACAATACCCTGCTCGCCTCTCGGATCGGACAGTACAATCGTCTGACCAAAGCGATAATGAGTGCAGTCGATCTTGATCTTGCAACCTGCACCCTGCAAGACTTAATGTCCGTGCATGGAGTCGGGCAGAAGACCGCACGTTTCTTTTTGCTTCATACCCGCCCCGATTGCCAATGTGCCGTACTCGATACCCACATTCTCAAGTGGCTACGCGACAATGAAGTGGATGCCCCAACAAGCACCCCAACAAGTATCAAGCAGTACATGGAACTAGAAAAACAATTTCTTTTCTTAGCTCGCGAAAACTTTCCGTTCATGAGCATTGCTGATGTTGATCTCACCTTGTGGATGAAGTACTCTGGTCGTCTGGAAGATGATAAGTACTCTGCCCCATCACTTCTTGAAGAATAAACGTTCGCCACCCACAATCCAAAACATTAACTTATCCACACATGAAAATGAAACAATCAATCTTTATTCTTGAAGGCCTCGTTGATTACGACTGGGTCAAGGTATTGGGTGCATACAGCACCGCCGCCGCCGCCGCCGTAGCTTGTGAAACCTTCAAGGCAGCGGGTGCTGCTAAAAGCCCTGCGGTTGTTTACTATTTTGATAACTATAGCATCACCGAACACGTTCTTGATGCTGATGCCGTTACGTAATCTGAAGAATAATCGTTGACAACCACAATCCAAAACATTAACTTATCCACACATGAAAACAAGCCAAGCAAACCAAACAGAAGGATTCATTGATGATGTAGAAATCTCACACGTTACTATCACGATCTCGAAAGAGGTCGAGGTAACACTTCTCGACTTAGGGTCAGTCACACTCTCATGCGAAGGTCGTGAGTACACATTAGACATAAGCGACTCTAGTTGGGACATTGAAGATGGTGTTACCGAAATAACCTGTGGTTTAAAAACATTCGACGATGAGGATATCTTTGAAGAATGTTCGTTTGATCTAACGGGTGAAGACCTATTCAGTTCCTTCTTGAAGGGGACAATCTTTGTCGGGGACGAAGAGAGAGTAACCGAAGGAGAGGAGATGACAGCAACGCTGATCGTCAAGTCTGGTGGATGCACCAAAGCAATTGACCTTGAATTCGAATAACATGACAACCGATCCATCAGATATAAAACACTATGAATCAACTTTTGATTCTGTCGCCCATGAACTAATCATACTGCTTCGAGAAAGAGAAAAAGAATTAGGGCTTGAAAAAGATTACGGCTTGATTGAAGAATATTACGTGTTTCGTGATAAACTTCAGAAAAAAGCCCAAGAACTCTATCCAGACTACAACTTCGAAAACTTCTAAAGCCCGTGAAACCAACAACAGCAATTAAGAAATCTGGGGCCCTTGTGGGCCAGCTCCAGCGAACCGGAAACGCTTGGGCGTACCTTTGGTACGACCAGCAATACAACGCCTACCGCAGCATTAATTACTGCAATTACTGGCAAGCGTACAGCAAACGCCGCACAAGCCTAATTGAAACGGCCTTGCGGCTTTTATTCCCAGACCAAGACCTAGCCGGACTCAAACCAGAGTACCTTGGCGGGCGTTGGCAAAACTGGGTTTGGCAAATCTACCAACAAAACAAAGCATGAAAACCAAAGAACAAATAGAACAGCAAAATAGCGCAATCCACGTAGCCCTACTTTTGGGTGCGCACTACTCCCCGCAAGAGGAACAACACAAACTGCGTTTGCCTTGCGGCATTGAGCTCCTGCTTTGGTGGGACCAAGATGAAGTTGTGGTGCAGTGCACCCAAGGCCACGGCTACCACCGCGTTCAACACCCGTTCCATAACTCGCGCAATTTAGCCCGCCGTTGCCAAAGCTACGTTTGGGTTATTTGCAAAACGTGGGACGAAGAAAACTACCCTACAAAAAAATGAACGAGTACCCCTTAGGCATTCCCGAGTTGCGTGCAATTATAAAAAAGGCTAGGCAAGAAATTCAAGTTATTCAACGAGCTGAAGACCGCGCCATGCGTAATAAAATAAAAGCCAAGGCAGAGGAAAAAAAAGTACGTTTAAGGCTTGTTTACGCCGAACGAGAATCTGGAAAAACCTACAAAGAAGTGGGCCAAGTTTTTGGAGTCGGGGCGTATCGAGCACGAGACCTATATGTAAAAGCAGAATACCTAAACATCCACGGAAAATTATTCCCACAAAGCACCAATGTTTGACTCATTAACAACAACCGAAAGCGGGGACCTACGCCAATGCGCTAGCGAATCGCACGCCACAAACTGCGGACCCGAACGTTTGTTCAGGGACCACAACGATATTTACGTAGACAGAAACGAACGTTTCAATTACACTGCGGACCAAATCTGGCGCGGGGGAACCATTCCCAAGCGCAGAGACACAAAAACAAACCAAGAACCAAATATAGATTATGCACGGTATTAACGAAATCAAAAAGCAAAACGCACAAGCAAAAGCAAATTACGACAACAGCCGTCAAGGTACGTTCTGCGTACTTCAAAACGGCAACGTACTGTTGCGCTCGGGTGCCCACTCAAAGACCATTGAAAACGAAGGCGAAGCCGCTGAGTTTTTGAACCACGTTCGTGGACGCACCAGCGGTTACGTTCGGGGCGTGGTGCAGGGGTACTTCCCCCAGCCGGACTTGGAACAGGATTTTGAAAATAGCCGCAACGGCACGTACAGCGTGCTGGATAGCGGAAGCATTCTAATCCGGAACGGCCTAAGCAGCAAAACTATTGACGCTCCGCAGGACATTGTAGAGTTCTTGGGCAAGGTGGTGGACCGCGAAACCGAACTCGTTCGCAACGCGGTGAAATCTTACTTTGCTCCAGCCTTAGCATGACCCTGTTCCTATTCTGGATGTTTCTAATTTGCTCGGTAATGGGCATTGCGGCTTCCATCCTTGACATAGCCCTATAAAACCAAAGCCCCAAGGTCTAATAAACCTTGGGGCTTTTTTGTTTTACGGGTTTACGGGTATAAACCTTGGCCGCCTTTGTATGGCCTGTTTTAGGTAGTCAACCCGAGCTTGGCCGTTGGCTTCGCCGCCGCGCTCAAGCATTTCGCTAAACATATCTTTTTCAAACACAACCCGATCCACCACGTTGCGGTTTATAATTTGGTTGTAACGGTCCTTGCTAATGCCAACGTCGTTTGCTTGGCGTTTAAGTTCCTGATCGCTTACGCCTAGCTTCTTGAAACCGCTTACCGTTTTCTGCAACTTACGGGCCGCGAACAAACGTGCGTCTTCCAAGCTAACGTAAACGTCTTCCACCTGTTGCGAGCTTAGGGGTGCCCCTGTTTTAAACTTGCCTCGCTCGGCCGTAACCGCGTCTTGGTCCCTTTTAATTTTACCAAACGCTTGGTGCGCTAACTTAACCAAATCGTACTTGCGGGTTTGGAAAGGGTTAAACTCGTCTGTTACTAGCTCCAAAGCCGTGGCCAGCCTTGCGTCTTGGTCATAAATACTGTTGTTAGTGTACGCTTCAAACGCTTGCAAGAACTTCTGCGGAGACTTCAAACGGTAAGCTGAGTTAGCCATGAACTTAAAGATTTTAAACGCGGCCATAGGCGTGCTATCATTTTCGTACCAAATTTTTCCGCCTTGGTCGTTTGTATTGTTCCGCGCCTTGGCAATTGCTTCAACGGCAATTTGGGGTGAGAAAAACGCGTCCGCAATGGCACCCAAAAGAACCGCTGGAGTTTCGTCTGCGCGTCCGCTACCCATTAAGTGCGCGGACCTCATAAACGGATCCGCTATAAGCGCAAACGGGTGCACGTAAGTAAGGTTCCACATTTTAATTTTGCTTAGGTCCTGCGGGTCCGTGTCAAAGAAGTAGTTAACATCCTTTGCCCAAGCTGGAAGGCTATTCCGAATGGCTTGTTCTTTGTCGTCTTCAAAACCACTGCCTATCATTTTAAGGATTTCTGGAACCGCGCTTAAGGCAAGAACTACACCAAATCCAGCTAGTCTTTTTTTACCCCGAGCCCGTAAAACTGGGTTGCCGGAGTTGAATTCTTTCATGCCAATCGAAGTAATGGCAAAGGGTAAGCGAACAGTTTCTGCGGTGAACCGGAAATAGCTGTTCATTAGGGTAGCCAACGGGCTGGCTTGGAAAGCCTTGGCCACGGCCGCAACCTCGGACCTACCCTGCGTTGTTTTGCGTACAGTTCGCGCAGCCAATTGTTTAATTTGAGTTTCAGTCCACTTGGTGGTATTGTACGCGTTAGCCTCGGTTAAAACCTTAACTTCGTGCGAGTAGTACGCGAACTTGTACATCAAATCAATTGCTTCTGCGGCTGACGCAAAAGTGTCAAACGCCGAACTAACAGCTTGGTAAGGAGCCTTAACAGCGGTTAGCGTGGCCGAGGCTACCTTGCCCTTGTTGCGAATTGTTTCTTCCAACTTTGCTAGAAAGTTAACTGGGTCCCCACTCATTCCGTAGAACAGGTCCTTTAACACCCCACCGTTTATGGAGTCATTTAGACCCAAAGCAATAAGGTCCGAGCCTAACGGGCCCAGCTCGCTTAGGCTAAACTTTTCGTCGGGTCTAGCAAACTCCGGCAACATTTGCGCGGCGCGGTTTAAGAAGTTCGTACCGTAAATTTCGTTTAGACCTTTAATAGAGTCGGCAATGTTTGCGGGGCTGGCAATAAAACCATTTGCACCCATGTACAACACGTTGCTAACCATGTTACGGGTATAGAATCCGGCCGAGCCAAGCGTAAGCATACTCAAGGATTTTCCAATAGCCTGTGCGGTTAGCAGTTCGATTTGGTAAATGAACTGGGCGGCATCACTTTTCGGGGCCTTGCGGTCCGGTGAAAACGATATTTTAAATGCTTCCTTTACTTCCGGCGGTGCGTAGTAATTTGACAAAGGCTCGCCGCCCAAGGTCTTGGTAGAGTTAAGCAGGGGCTCGTACAACCTGTACTTTTCTGGGTCCTTGGCCTTTTGCTCGGCGGTAACTAGGAACCCGTTGTCCAAGCCAACTTGGGCGAACTGGTTAAGCAGCCTTTGCGTGCCCACAAAGGTAGACAAGTTCGAGTACGTACGCATGGCGTTTTCAACTGGGTTCTGTATTTCCCCCAGAATTGCAACCAGCTCACGCGGTACTTCACCCTTTTCCATGAACCGTGTAAGTTCAGTTTTATTAAGAATCTTTCCCGGGATTTCTGGGGTTTCGCCGTGCTGTTCAATGAAGTTATCCAGCTCAATTGAGCCAATGCTTTGGGCTCGTGCTTCGGCTTCAACCAAGGCCTGTACCTCCGCGTCCGAAAACACAGCGTACAAGTCATTTGAACGCCAGCTTTGGAAGGTGCGTTTTACCCAAGCCTTTTCAAAGAAGTCTCGGGCTTCTTGTCTTGCTTGCGCAAAGGTTGGATCGTTTTTAATTTTCTCAACGTAGCCTTCGTCGTGGTGAATTTGGTAGGTACGGGTAAGGTACACGCCCAAGTTCTCGGTAACCACCGCACGCATTGGATCGTTTGGCCCAAGCGACTCAACCAATTGCTGGCTTAACGAATCAATTGCGCTACGGAACTCGGTTACCACTTCGGCCACGCGGGGATTGTTTTGCTCTAGCCGGAACAACGCTTGTTGCTGGGCAACCATTGCTGTTTTAACGCCCTTGGCTCGGGCCGCTTGAATATCCAAAGCGTACGCGGCGTTGGCCGCTGTAATTGCGGCGGTGCGCGTTTGCTTTTCCGGTGAGTTGGCAAGCTCGGCTTGCAGCGTGGCCACCTCGCGCTGGTAAAGTTTTACGTCTTGGTGCGCGGCGTAGTCAGCGCGGGCCTTTACGGTGCCTTGCTTGTAACGTGCGTACGCTTGGTCCGTTTGTTGGTACTGAACGTTTATGGCTTCTAGCTCCGCGTCCCGCGTTGCTTTGGCGGCGGCGCGGTCAGCCTGTGAAACGGTTGGGGCCGTGGTGCCCAACGCAACGTTAACGTCGTCCAAGTCTACGGTATTTTCTTTCTTTAACGCGCCCAAGAAAGTCTTGGTTAGTCCGGCCACGCGTTTGTTGGCCAAGTTCATTGCACGTTCTTGGTACTGCTTGGCCTCGTACATACGGGGATCCAAGTTTCCAGATGCACGCAACAAACGGGTTAGCTTGTTGCCAAAGTTGTACTCGCCCGTTACCTCGTTAATTGCTAGGTCGTCCAACGATACTCGGTAAGCTGACTCAATGTCCGGCGAGGTTACCGCCGTAAGTGCTCGGCTTAACAAAATTTTTGGTGCTTTGGGCTTTGGGTTTAGCGCAAGCGAGCGTTCATTATCGGGGACCTTGGTTACATTGTGCGGCCCAAACAAAACCCCAGCCGAGTAAGTTTTACAAACGTAGCCCGCATAGCCTAAGTCCTTAATTGCTTTTTCGTACAAAGTATTGGCGGCGCGGTCGTCATAACGTGCGTACCCTAACGCAACGCGTTCGTCGCGGGTTGGGAATATGTCCAAGGGGTCAGCCTCGTAGTCGTATAAACTGTCTCCTGCCACCTTAATTAGGAAACGGAACTGTCCAATAACGTGTTCGCGCACGTAACTGCTATACCCAAAATACGTTCTGGGCTGGTAAATCTTTTTATAGTCCCTTCTATTTTCTCTTTCCGTACCCATGCCGCCCGTGCCGTGCATATTCGGGTCTGTGGTTTCTAAGTTTGCGTCGAAAGACCAGTGCGTAAGCTGAACTTCTTTGCCTCGGAACCTTGCTGGTGCAACGGACTTGCTGTACCGGATACTTGGTACAGCTTGGTTGAACCTATCCGATAAAGGAATTGCGTTACCGTTATTGTCGTACGTTACAGCGTCTGCGGATTTGATTTTAGTATCCTCAAACATAGCCACAACTGTAGCTGTTTCGTTCATGGCCATTCCAGTAAAGCCATCTTTAACGTTTGTAATAACAACGGAATCAAAGCCCTTTGCTTTTGCAATATCTGCAATTTGATCGGCCGTAAGTTTCTTGCCTTCGAACTGAATCTCGTTCCACATTGAGCCGTTGGCTTCAACTTGAAGCGAGTTGCTTAGGTCTAGCTTGGCACTTTGTAAAACGCCCGCGCCAGAGTATAGCCCGTATTGACCTTCAGTAATAAGTTCAGGCCGCTGAGCTAAAGAAGATGGCATTGCGGATAGCTTGTAGTCACCCGTTACAGCGTACTGGTTAGCCAAGTACTTTGAATCAGTTAGCCAAGCCATTCCCCGCGAAGCCTTGGTAGGGAAAAACTTGTTAATGAAGTCCCCTACAGCACTAGACTTCTGCGTGCGCGTAGGCTTTACAAGTCTATCCAAGAACTTTTTTTGTCCCCTGTAATACGTTTGCTCTGAGTACCCAGCATTTATTGCTGCGCCATTTACTAGGTTTTGCGCGGTAGATGTGTTACCAGAGTCTAATGCTTTAAGATAGTCTACGTCTGCTTGTACGCTTGCGCGGCTGTACCGCAAGTCCGTTTGTCCGGTTGGCTCTGCCGCCAAGTTAACTCGTGGCTGCTGGTAAC
>CAYGYN010000049.1:0-8180 GCA_964354195.1 Candidatus Woesearchaeota archaeon
AAAGCAGTAAAGATGATAGACTTGGACAACACGCTCTTGTTCGAAACAGAGCGAAGAGCAACAAAGGTAGAGATAAAGAAAGAAATAGAAGCCATTTTCTCAGTAAAAGTAGTCTCAGTAAGGACAATGATAAATGGAAACAGGAAATTTGCATATGTTAAATTAAACAAAGCTAACCCGGCAATCGATGTTGCCACAAAGCTGGGGATGATATAAAATGGGCAAGAGAATAATTTCACAGGCAAGAGGGCATGGAAGCTTAACATATCAGGTCAGGAAGAAAGCTTATATTTACAAGATAAAATATCCAATGGCCCAAGGCGAAGCCGAGATTATTGATATAATTCATTCAGCAGCGCACACAGCACCCTTGGCAAAGACAAAAGTTGGGAATGAGATTTTCTATAATGCTGCTTTCAATGGCGCAGTAGTCGGACAAAAAATAAAGATTGGCGGTTCAGAAATTGCATCTGGAAATGTCCTAATGATTAAAGATGTTCCAACAGGAACAAACGTATTCAACATAGAAGCCAATCCAGGGGACGGTGGAAAAATGGTTAGAGTCGGCGGAAGTTCTGCCTTAGTGTCCAAGAAACTTGAGCATAATAAGATTGCACTAACGATGCCAAATAAGAATGAAATTATTGTGTGTGGAGATTGCAGAGTAACAATCGGGACAATAGCTGGCGCAGGTCGAGTCTTGAAGCCTATTGTTAAAGCCGGCAGAAATTTCTATAAAATGAAAGCAAGAAACAAATTATGGCCGAGAACATCCGCCGTAAAGATGAATGCAGTTGACCATCCATTTGGCTCAGGCAGAGGCAAGAGAATCAAGTCAAAGATTGCCAAGAGGAATGCCCCTCCGGGAGCAAGAGTCGGGCACATTAGGCCAAGTAGAACAGGGAGGACAAAGTAATGGAAGAAAAAGAAGTCATTGTAAAATCAAAGGAACTTTTTTATAGAGGCAAGTCTCTCGATTCTTTGAAAGCGCTCGATGTAAGGGAAGTCGCAAAATATCTTACATCACGTTCAAGGCGTTCTGTACTAAGAAACTTTCAAGTTATTGAGAATTTTACAAGGCGCTGCGAGAAGAAAGCAGAAAAAAAGAAAAAAATAAGGACTCATTTGAGAGATATTGTTATAGTTCCTAAGTTGGTTGGTATGACAATTGGAATATACAATGGAAAAACATTCAACGATGTAACAATAACTAATGGCATGATTGGGCACAGGCTTGGAGAATTTGCCCTGACAAGAGAAAAAGTCTCGCATGGTGCACCAGGCATAGGCGCAACAAAGAGCTCAGCAGGAGTGCAGAAGAAGTAAAATGGCAGACGAAAAAATAAAACCAAAGATTGAAGTGAAGGAAGAAGAAACTAAAGGGAAGGTGACATCACAGGAAACCGCAGGTGTCATAGATAAGGAAGAGAAAAAAGAAGAAAAGAAAGAAGCTCCAAAGGTTGTGAAGAAAGATGAAGCAATAGCTCTCGGAAAGAACCTTCATGCGTCAATGAAGCAATGCATGTATATCTGCAAGTTCATCAAGAAAAAATCAATTGATGAAGCCATAAATTACTTGCAAGAGGTCATTAAAATGAAGAAGCTCATTCCTTTCAAGGGAGAAATTCCTCATAGACATGCAGAGGGAATAATGTCTGGCAGATATCCTGTAAATGCCTCTAAATTGATGATAAATATTCTCAAAGGGCTTAAAGGGAATGTCTTGGCTAATCAGATGGATTTGGACAAGGCAAAGATATATTATGCATCTGCGAGCTGGGCTTCGCGCCCTTCCAAGAGGGGCGGAGGAAGATTCAAGAGAACTAATGTTATTTTAAAGGCAAAGGAGATGCAACTTAAGGAGGAAAAGAAGTAAAATGGAAGATATTGAAACAACAATAATTAATGTCCTAAGAAAAGGCAAGAAAATGGAAATCAAAGTAGGCGAACTGAGAGATGGCGATATTGTTCAAGATGGAGATGACAGGCATATGGTTCATTGCTTGGTTAGAGAGCATACCTTTTACAGGGATAATGGCGAAGGATATCTAATAGAATATAACTTCAGTGACAGGCCAAGATCTCTTGAGATAAGAAATGGGTGTCTCGCAACGCTTCATGATTTTATGTGGCTTGACTTGGTACCAGGCTCAGAAGATTATAAGTTCGCACGATATATGCTTGACAGGGCAAAAATAGAACTTGATAATATAAAGAAGGAGGTAGCAGCTTAAAATGGAAGAGAAAAAATTCGTGAACTTCAAGAAAGAAGAGCTTGGCGTTAAGGAATACATAAAATATTCACTTGGAAAAGGAAGAATAAGCAATGTGAATATAGAATATACGCCTGTTGGCGAGAAAATAATTATAGCAACAAGCAAGCCCGGTCTTGTTATCGGAAGAAAGGGCGAGAAAATTGAGGAATTAACCAGGGTTTTGAAAAGGAGATTCCATCTGGACAATCCCCACATAGAAATCCGTGAAATTACAAATCCTACTCTTGATGCGCAGCTTGTCGCGGATGAAATTGCATTGCTCTTGGAGCGTCAGGGTGCTTTAAAGTTCAAAATAATTGCCTATAAGATGCTCACCCAAATAATGAATGCAGGAGCAATGGGTGTTGAGATTGTTCTTTCGGGAAAATTGCCTGCAGAAAGGGCAAAATCCTGGAGATTTGCTCAGGGCTATCTGAAGAAGACAGGAGACCCTGCAAAAGTCGTTGAGCGAGCTCAATCACAGGCAATCACTCTCCCTGGAGTTGTTGGCATAAAGGTAAGCATTCTTCCGCCAGAGGCACATATACATGACAGAATAATCATTGAC
Organism: Candidatus Woesearchaeota archaeon; assembly: GCA_964354195.1. Lineage (GTDB taxonomy): Archaea > Nanobdellota > Nanobdellia > Pacearchaeales > GW2011-AR1 > JAOAJC01. Next base: position 2,824 of record CAYGYN010000049.1, read on the forward strand.
GATGCCCTGAGGGCAAAATTACGTGCGCCGTTAGAGCCAGTTGTCGAGAAAGAGAAGAAAGTCAAGCCCAAGAAGCCAAAGAAAAAACCAAAGAAAGCCGAAAAGGCGGGAGAAAATAAATAATGGCACTTCTAAAGAATAAAGATGTCATAAAAATGAACGAGAAGGATAGAGAATCAAAACTAAAAGATTTAAGATTCGAGCTTGTCAAATCCGGCGTTACAGCCAACAAAGCCAGCGCGAAAACCAAAGAGATTAAAAGGGCAATATCCCGGCTTATAACATTCAACAAATCCACGAAGGAGGCGTTGAACAAGAAATAAATATGAATACAGATGACACATCATTTGGCCTCCCAACAGAGGCCTCTGTGTTTGAAGAGATCGCTAAGGGCGAACAGAAGATAAAAGTGACTACCGTAGCACGAAGATACGGGAAAATCACTACCCTTGTAAGCGGGTTCGATAAGAACTTCGACATCAAGGGAACAGCAAAGCACCTCAAGGAAGTGCTTGCCTGCGGTGGCACCGTCAAGGGCGGCGTCGTCGAGCTTCAGGGGAATCACCTGAAACGGGTCAAGCCAGTCCTCGTTAAGATGGGCTTTCCTGAGAGCTCAATAAGCGACTAAAAGAACAGGAAAACAAAATGGCAAAGGAAGAAAAGAAAGCTAAAAAGGAAACTGCAAACTTAGTTCCAACTTCAACTCTTGCAACAAGAGGAAGAACCTTTGAAGGTTTCGTAACAAAGAAATTCCATAAGCGCATTGTTCTTGAGTTCGAGCGAACAGTTTTTGTCCAGAAATATGAGAGATTCTACAAGAAAAAGACAAGATTGCATGCAAGGCTTCCAGATTCTCTCGCGAATGAAATTAATATTGGAGACTACATCCAAGTTCGTGAGTGCCGCCCATTGAGCAAGATAATTCATTTCATTGTCATAGGAAAAGTCACCAAGGAGGCCAAGAAATGAAAGCAATAACAGCTCGAGCAACAAGAGGATTGCAAATTGGAAGCAATGTGCTTGCATCAGATAATTCTGGAGCAAGAATAGTCAGGATTACTGGAGTTATTCATGGAAAAACCAAGAGAGGGAGGCATCAATACGCAAAGATTTCTGATTGGGTTAAGGTTTCTGTCCGAGTTGGCAAGCCAGACATGAAAGGGCAGGTCTTTGATGCAGTAATAATCAGGCAGAAAAAACCATATATGCGAAGAACTGGAGAGCGCGTATGTTTCGAGGACAACGCAGTTGCTCTTTTGAAAGATGACAAGGGAAATCCAAAAGGAACACAGGTAAAAGGTCCTGTCGCAAGAGAAGTTCAAGAACGCTGGGGGCAAGTCGCTAAAATAGCGCAATTCGTACTATGAAACAATCATTCTCATCCAAGTGGGTGTCAAGCATTCAGCCAAGAAAGCAGCACAAATATATTGCAAATGCCCCACTGCATACAAAGCATAAGTTTTTAAGCGCAAATTTGTCAAAGGAACTAAGGAAAAAGTATGGCAAGAGAAATCTTCCCCTCAGGAAAGGGGATGATGTGCTTGTTATGCGTGGCGCCTTCAAGAAGAAAAAGGCCAAAGTAGCTTCTGTAGACTTGAAAAACACCCGGGTTGCTCTGGAAGGAATTCAGAGAACAAAGAAGGAAGGCTCAAAGGTAAATGTCTACTTCCATCCCCGCGTTTTGCAGATACAAACTCTGAATCTGGATGACAAGCAGAGGCTTGCAGCTCTGAATAGGGGAGTTTCCAAGCCGCAAGAAGCTATGGAGAAGAAATAAATGCATCAAACAAGACAGGCAACAACAACAAAAATGCCAATACCAAGAAAAGGCACAAAATACATAGCACGAGCTTCATCTCATGTTTTAGAGTCTGTTTCTGTTCTTGCAGCACTTAGGGATATCTTGCACCTTGCAAAGACAATGCGCGAGGTTCGACAAATGATATTCAAGAAACTCCTGAAGATAAATGGGCGCGAAGTAAAAGATTACCATGAGAGCATAAAACTGTTCAATATTCTCCATGCTGACAAGGATTATGTCCTTAAGTTGTCTTCTGTCAGGAAGTTTTTCTTTGAAGAAATAAAAAATTCTGATGAGCGATTATGCAAGATAGTAGGCAAGAAAATTCTTTCTGGAAACAAAATCCAGCTGAATCTGCATGACGGCTCAAACGCAATAGCTGACAAGAAATTCAAGATAGGCGATTCCATCTATATAGATTTCTCAGGCAAGATAAAGAAGCACATCTCGCCTGAAAAAGGAAAGGAAGTATTCATACTTTCCGGAAAATATGCCGGGCAATCAGGCAAGATAGAAAGCATTGAAGGCAATAAAGTTTCAATCAAGCTTAAGGAGAAATCTGCGCTCTTGGGATTGAGCCAGGTGATAGTGCTATGAAAAAGGATAATGTCATGAGGAAGATAAAAATTGAGAAAGTCTTGCTTAGCTCTGGCGCCACAGGAGACAGCTTGGCAAAAGCAAAAAAACTTCTTGAATTTGTCTCTGGAGGCAAAGCGCAGATTCTTCAATCAATGAAGAGAATTCCTGAATTTGATGTCCGCCCCGGGCTTGAGGTTGGAACCCGGGTTACGTTGCGCGGCGAGCGAGCCCTCGAGTTATTGAAAAAACTTCTTGGTGCAATTGACAATGAAATCAGCAAGAAGCAGGTGTCTGAGAATCATTTTTCATTCGGCTTAAAAGAATACATTGAAATCCCTGGAATTGAATACCAGAGAGACATAGGAATTCGTGGCTTTAATGTCACAGTTGTTTTTGCCAGAGCAGGTTTAAGAGTTAAAAGAAAAAAGATAAAATCAGGAGATGTTCCAAAGAGGCAATTTGTCTCAAAAGAAGAAATAATGAATTATATGAAGGAGGTTTTCAAGACGAAATTCAACTAAGATGACAGCAAGCGATTGGAATAAGATAACAAAGCAATTGAAGGACAAGCCCGCAATACTTAAGAAGTTCTTAAAGCACTGCAAACCAAAGCAGAGAAAAACAGGAATAGCCGCGAGGAAATGCGAGCGATGCGGGCGCTTCGGGGCCCATTTGAGCCAGTATAATCTAAATTTATGCCGACAATGCTTCCGCGAAATCGCGGAAGAAATCGGATTCAAGAAATATAACTAACATGTCACAGGATGTAATTTCAGATGCGCTGAACAAGATGTTGAATGCCATAAAAGCAGGCAAGGATAGAATTTCAGTCAGCAGGCACTCAAGGCTCTTGCTCTCTGTATTAGCCATAGCAAAGCTGAAAGGCTATGTCAAGAACTACAGAGTTGAGAATAATACTCTCAATATTGAGATAGACAAGCTTAATTATTGCCAGGTTATCAAGCCAAGATTTGTTGTCCAAGTCTCAGAGATAGAAAAATATGTCAAGAGATATCTTCCTGCAAGGGAAATAGGCACAATTGTGATATCAACCTCGCAAGGACTTATGACTCATCGCACAGCAGAGGAAAAAAATTTGGGAGGGTGCTTGATAGCATATTTCTACTAAGATGAAAAAGAAATTTTCCGAGGAGTTGGAAATTCCTTCAGGAATATCATGTGAGTTCTCAAATTCCATGTTATCTTGCAAGAAAGATTCCCAGGAATTGAAGAAGAAAATAGACATACCCTATGTCAAGACAAAGATAGAAAATAACAAAGTGATATTTTCCTGTGATTCTGGGAATAAAAAACAATACAAAACAATAAAATCTTTTATTGCGCACACTAAAAATATATTTACCGGGCTTAGTGAAGGTTATACTTACAGACTTGAATCAGCTAATGTCCATTTTCCTATGACTTTCAAGGTAGAAGGAGATAAATTAACAATAACTAATTTCCTTGGGGAGAAAACCCCTCGATTTGCAAAGATTCTTCCAGGCGTTAAAGTGGATATCAAAGGCCCAAAAATAACAGTCACTTCTTCGGACAAGGAGGCAGCAGGGCAGACTGCTGCAAACTTCGAGAAAGCAACAAAAATAAAGAACCGTGACAGGCGTGTTTTTCAGGATGGAATTTATTTGGTTGAAAGACCAAGGGGAGCAAAATGAGCAGCAAGTTTCTAAGAACCGACACGAACAGATTCCTTCGCTTGGGTAAGCGGCGCAGAAAATTGCAGAAATGGAGATTGCCTCGCGGAAAATCAAACAAGAGAAGGCTTGGACGCGCAGGTTACGCGCCAATCCCTACAGTCGGATTCAAGACTTCAAGGAAAGAAGCAGGTCGCGTTTTCGGCTTGATTCCAAAACTTGTTCATAATCTCTCAGAGTTGGAATCTCTTGGCAAAGACAATGCAGCAATAATAGCTCGAGTCGGAGCAAGAAAGAAGCTCGAGATTATCAAGAAGGCAGACGAACTTAAAATCAAGATATTAAATCTGGGAGCGAATAAAAAATGAAATTAGAAAGAAAAAAGGAATTTATAGCAAAAGTTCTCGGAATTGGAAAAGGGCGCGTTGTCTTGAACAAAAACAGGCTCACAGACATAAAAGAGGCAATGACTCGCCAGGATATTATTGATTTATTGAACGACAATGCAATATTTATAAGAGAGATAAAAGGCAGGAGAACAATAGAAAAGAGAACAACAAGAAGAAGGGCAGGAAGCATAAGGCAGCCTGTCAAGAATTCCAAGAGGAAATATATAATTCTTACAAGAAAATTCAGAAATTATATTTCTGAGTTGTTAAAAAATGAAAAATTGAATAAGGAGCAATATCTCAAACTAAGGCGCGAGATAAGGGCAAGCGCATTCAAGAGTAAATCACACCTAAAGGAGAGGCTTAAGCTGCTAAAATGAGAACCATAAGACGAAGAAGGCTCGAAGCGAAGACAGATTACAAGTCAAGATTAGCCCTGCTTAAGTCTGAGAAACCAAGGCTTGTCGTAAGAAAAACAAATCGTTATATTATAGTCCAGATTGTCCAGACAGAAATAGCGCAGGATAAAGTAGTTGCAGGCTTAACATCAAAAGTATTGTTATCAAAAGGATGGCCTTCCGAGCTATCAGGAAGCTTGAAAAGTCTTGGAGCAGCATACCTTACAGGATTCTTGCTTGCCAAGCTTGCTCTGAAATCTGGAATAAAAGAGGTTATATTGGATATTGGAATGCAGAGAAACACTAAGAATTCAAGATTATTTGCTGTAGTGCGCGGAGTTGTTAATGCAGGAGTTTCAGTTCCTCACAATCCTGATGTTTTGCCGCAGATGGAAAACATTAAAAATGATAAGATCGCAAAATTATTTGATAAGATAACAGGAGAGAGATAATGGCAGAAAAAGACATAAAAGGCAAGCAGAAAGGTTTGGTAGAAGCAACACCTGAAGAATTGGAAAAAGTTGAGAAAGAAATAGTT
>CAYGYN010000050.1:0-3669 GCA_964354195.1 Candidatus Woesearchaeota archaeon
GTGAATTCATCGATATAGATTATTTATTCTCGGAGAATAATATATCAAATATAAATAAGATTTGTTCTATATTATATAGAAAATATAAACAAGATGAATGGGGTAATATAATATATGAACCATATGGTAGATATGATTTAGATTTAAGAAAGTTAGAATTTGATGAACTACCTATTACATCTGTATATGGTGTTATCAAAAAGTATAGAGAATATAAAGAGAATATAGAAAGTATTTATAACACTATATTTGAACCTAAATTAAATAGTGATGATTTAGATGATATAGAAGATTTAGATGATGATGATAAGGTTGAAATGGATAGAGAAGAATTGATGAGACGTTGGGGTTGGGAGAATGTTATATACAAACTTGCTGATGGTGATGTAACAAAGTATGATGATATAACTAATCTACCATTAATATTTATTCTAAACCAGTTATCATTTATGAAAGATATGAAATTATAAAAAATTATATAAAAAACAATAATGTTATGAAAAAAGATTTACCAAAATATAAAATCACTATTGACCCTGAATATTCAGAAGATCAACAAGACTTAGGAATATCTATGATTGCTTTTACTTCAAGACCTGCTGTTATAACAAAAGGTATGGCATTTAATACGGATGAACCAGTAAAACTATTCTTTGTTGATGAATTAAAGTATAGAATTTGTGCTCCTGTAATGATACCTATGGAGATATACAGGTGTGATAGTAATGAAGAATATTTTGTTCAATTCACTGAACAAGAAATAGATTCTATTCATCAAAAGTTTATGAGTAATCTTACGAATAAAGATATATTCAATTTAGAACACAATTCAAAGAACGTAATGCCTGCTTTTGTATTAGAAGCTTGGATTGTTGATACACCAGAGACTGATAAAGCATTTCAAACATATGGTATAATGGTTCCTAAAGGAACTTTAATGATGACTACACAGATAACTGATAAACAGGTATATTCAGACTTAGTTAATAAAGAACAGGTTGGATATTCAATTGAAGGTTTTTTGGGATTGAAATTATCTGAAATAAAAAATAAAGAAACAAAAATGAAAGAAACAGAATTGAGTTTACCTGCTGGTGAATATACAAGTCCTGATGGGAAAAGTATAGTTGTTGCAGAAGACGGAACATTTACTATTAAGGAAAGTGTTAAAGAAGAAATGGCTTGTGGACCAAAAGAAGAAGAAATGGCAATTGAAGTTGATGAAACTGCAAAAGTTGAGGCTAATCCTGGTGATAAGACTGAAGAAGAAGCAAAGATTAAAGAAACAGAACTTGCTGAAGGTGATATAGTAACAGAAGAGGTAGTAACTGAACCAACAACTGAACCAACAACTGAACCAACAACTTATACAAAAGAAGAAGTTGATGCTAAATTTGATGAGTTATATAAACTTATCGGGAGTATGAAAGCGGAAGAAGTTGAAGTTGAAGACGAGGTTGAATTAGTACCAACACAATTATCTATAAATGAAAGATTTGAAGCTTTTAATAGATTTTATGTTAATTCAAAAGTTGAATTATAATAAAAAATATAAAAAAAATTATTCTAAACAATAATATAAAAATAAAACAAATAAAAAAATGAGAGAATTAAAATTTGACTTAAACATTGACAGTTCAGCATTATTAAATGCTAATCCTGTTGAATTCTTTTCTAAAGCATATATCAATGAAGATATTGTAAATAACTTCAGAACATTGCCAGGAATTAAATCAAAAACAAAAATTGCTACAACTTCTTTTACAAACATCTTGAAAGAGAGTTCTTGTGAGTTTGTTGCTGGTGACCAAACTTTATCTGCAGTAGAAATTGATGTATGTCCAGTATCTGCACTTGCTGAAATCTGTAGATTTGACATTGAAGCATCTTACTTATCTTTATCTATGGCTAAAGGTTCAGGTGCATCATTTGAAGTACAACCATTTATGAACTTTTACTGGGACCAAATGGCTAAAGAAATATCTGCTGAGATAGAGACAATTAGATGGCAAGGTAACACTGCTGGAACTGGTGCTGGATATACTGCATCTAATGCTTACAAAAAATTATGTGATGGTTATGAAAAACTTTTACTTGCTGACACAGCAGTATTAGATGTAGTTGCTACAGCTTCTATTACACCAACAAATGTATTAGGAGAACTTGCAAAAGTTTACAATTCATTGGCAACTAATGCACCACAACTAATCAACAGAACTGCTGATTTAAGATTTTTTGTATCACCTAACATTGCTGCTGCTTACAGACAAGCTGTTGCTGCTGGAAACACTTTATCTTATGTAACTAAAAATCTTGATTTTTCATTCTTGGATATCAAATTAGTAGTTGCTGAAGGATTGTCATCTAATAAAATGGTATTAACTTTGAAAGATAACTTAATCTATGCATTTGATGGTGAAGGTGATGGTAAAGCATTAAAAGCTGTAAACTTAGAAGATTCTGTTGCAGAACCTAAATTGAGAACAAGAGCTAATTTAAAAGTTGGTTTCTTTATTGTGAATGGTGCTGAGATTGTTTATTACTCATAATTAAATAAACCAAAATAATTAAAAGATGAGCCATCATAATAATGGTGGCTCATTTTTAATAAATAAAAAATAAAAATATAACAAATGGCTTGTACAACTTTAACATCAATAACTAAATCTTGTTCTAATAACCAAGGAGGTATATTTTCTGTATATATTAATGACACTGATAATGTGATTGTAACTGCTTCGGCTTCTACTCACAAAATAGTAAGTGCTACTGCATCACCAAAATTCACAACTTTCGATTTTAATAGAAATGTTGGTTCAGTAGCAATTGAACCTACAATTGATTTAATCAATGGTTCAACATATTATGAAGCAACATTAACATTAATGTTCCACAGAAGAGAAGCTGCAAAATCAAGAGCTTTACAAATCTTGGCTGAAGGACAAAGATATTTAGATATTATATTCTTAGATGCAAATGGAGTTTATTGGTATTTAGACCACGCACAACTTAGTGGAGGAACAGAAGAAACTGGTACTACAAGAGCGGATGGTTCAAAATATACTGTAACATTCGTCGCACAAATGGATAATAGACCTTATGAAATTCCTTTTGCATTGGTTACACCAATAACTGATATAACATCAAGAGGATAATACATAATCACTATATCCACACATTTTAAAAAAACCCTCTAAGTTATTTAGAGGGTTTTTATATTTAATAAAGTCCTAAAACAATAATAATATAAAAATAATAGTAAAAAGTGATATATATTCAAAAATCAACAACTAATAATATGGTGTTAACTTTATCCGAAAGTTCAAAGTTAACAACACCAAACTTTTTATTCATATTTCTAAATGAATATAATTTAGAAGCTCAATCAATAACATTCTCAACACCAGATATAAGTTCGTACACTAATAGATATAATCAGTTCGTTTTAGTAGAAAGTGCAACAGGATCCACAACAGGAGGTTATAATGTACCATTAAATTTAGTAAGTGGTCAATATAAATATACTGTATATGAAGGATTAACTGCATCTCTTAATATTAATGATACAACTGGAATTATAATAGAAGAAGGTAGGATGGTTGTCAGTGGTAATGACGATGATATAGAAACTATAAATAATAGTGTCTATTTATAAAAATAAATAAATAA
>CAYGYN010000051.1:0-24101 GCA_964354195.1 Candidatus Woesearchaeota archaeon
TCGACTGTGTTAATCTGACAATAGTGCATGACTTAGTATTCATCTTTGCATTGCAGTCTGTGCATGAATTGCAGTCGCATGGTCCAATTGTTAATTGTGCAATTGTAAATGTGTAATTGGAGTTTGCAAATGCAGAGTTCCCGCTTGAGTCATTGCACATTATATTCCAACTATATGTTCCTGCAGGCACATCAGGAAGCGTCACGCTGATTGTTTCATTCTTGGCGACAACATACCTTATATGATTGGAATCTTCTCCCCATGTTCCAGAAATATTATCATACAATGTGCAGAATATATCCCCATAATCATCTGTTGCATTGTAGACAAGAGTAACATTCAATGCAGGATTGTAAGTGTTGAATGTCTTGCCGTCAAGAGGATACCTTAAGTTAACAGTTGGTGCAAGAGAGTCTGTTATAGATGTGTTTACCGTGAATATCCATGCGTCGCTCCTCGCCATGTCAGATGCCCCGCCAAGGCACCATATGCTCCAGTTATGCAATCCATCGCTGACATTATAGTCCATCACATGCCTTCCTGTCCCCACAGTTTCAGACTTTACAACAACGCCGTCAATCAGCAGCCTGCAGTCAAGGTTGTTGCCCTGCCTGTCTTCTGCATAGAATATGAACGAGACATTGTTGTTGACTTTAACTGAATTATTTTCAGGCGATATTAATCTCACTACAGGCCCTGTGCTTGCATTATAAACATAAAGAGTCCTATTCCCGCCTTCCATGACTCCTGTATTAAGCACATTTCCAGCGATATCAAACACTTCCCAGAACCAGCTATATGTTCCTGCAACCATGTTTACAATTGCGCTAATAACTGTGTTAGTAACTCCTCCAAGATTGAAGAAACTCATGTTGAATAAGCCCGTTGTATTGAAGATATACAATGTCGCATTCCTCAGTCCGCCAGTATCAGTTGCAACAATTGTGAAGTTAACAGAGGTTGCATTTGTTATTGTCCCGTTCGCAGGCCCGATAATAGTTATATTTGGTGCAATCGCCAGTAATTCTAATGTCCTCTCTTCTGTGCAATTCTCATTCCCAACATTGTCTTTTGCGCATCCAAGATAAGTGTAGTTTGCATTCCCAAGAGGCTCGTTGGCATTCACATACAAGCCCCAGTCCGAGGCGTTGAACTTCTGCAGGTTGGAAACATACTGCTGTTGCATTTCAGCTGCTGAAAGCATTCTGTTCCACACCCGCACTTCATCTATTGAACCGTTGAATGGATAAAGCACGCTATTTACATAACGTCCGCCAATAGCGTCTGTCTGCCCAGAGCTGTACGAAGCGACAGGCGCCCATGAGCCGCTTATTGAGGAAGACAATGTAAGGGGGTAATTTACACTGTTAAGGTAAAGAGAATAATTGTGCGTGTTGTAATCTATGCCAAATACAACATGATTCCACTGTTCTGCCTGAAGGCTCAAGGCGTTGTTTGAGAGGCTTCTGTCTGAGCCAGGTCCTGTCGCAGTCCATCCAAAAGTGAAAGAAGTCAGTGTATGGCTGACTCCGCCGTAACCCTGCCCTCCAGAAGCTCCTGCACCCATTGCGTATCCTCCGCCTCCAGCAGCAGGCATCTTTGTCCAGAAGGAGTAAGTTATTGCATTGTTCTGCCTGAATGGAGAGCTAGTTCCCATATTGAAGTAATCACTGGTCCCGTCAAACTGATATGCATTATTGTATTCCCCGGATGTCAAAGCGGCGCATGTTATTCCAGAGCAAGTCCCGTTTGCACTGCTCTTCGAAACATCCACAATCTTCGTGGCATTTTCTCCCAATGCAGAGACATTGTCAAAGTTCATCATTAGCACAAGCGAGTCATTGTACATTGTGTAGTTCGTTTTGTTCCAGTTCCACTTCATAGTGTTCAAGTCAGAAGCCCTTGTAATTGAGATATTTACCGCAAGAGATGTATTGCTTGTTGCATTTTCAGGTGTTGGAGCGACAAATTCTATTCCAGGATACTCAGCCTGTTTTGTCAATGTCCTTATCTCTGTGCAGTTCTCATTCCCCGAGTTATCGCGCACACATCCAGCATAATTATAATCAACATTTCCAAGTGGCTCGCCGCCAAGGCTCTCATTCGCATAGAGGCCCCAGTCAGTTGCATTGAACTTCACAAGATTGGAGTAATACTGCTGCTTGATTTCATCAGTAGATAGCGACCTGTTCCATATTCTTACTTCATCAATTGAGCCATTGAAGAAATAATTTGTAGAACCATTCCATCTTCCTATTAACGCCGAAGAAGAAAAAACTTGCGTTATACTTGGAATTGTGCCGCCAAATGTCAATGACTGATTTACTCCATCAATGTAAACCTTTAATCTGCTTGCATTTCCAGTTTGAGAACCATCAAATACCATTACAATATGATGCCAGGTGTTTGTAGTAACCAAATTACCAGTAGTATATCCATATGTATTGCTATTTATGCCATCACCTATTCTTGTAAACAAATCATCTACACCGCCTAACCCTCCTGCTAATTGAATATCTATTGCTTTTGTGCCATCAAAAAACTTTGATATTATTCCATCATAAGCCACGCCCCCTTTTCTGTATATCCATGCTGAATATGTCACACCAGATACTCCCTCAATACTTGTAATTTCTCCTGATTGAATATATGAACTATTACCGTCAAAAGTATAAGCCCCATTATATTTCCCAGCAGAAGTCCAAGTCGGACAAGTTGCTCCAGAGCAAGTCCCATTATTCCCCCACTTAGAAACATCTACTGCCTTCGTCGCATTCTCTCCCAGCACGCTCAAGTTATCAAAGTTCATCATCAGCACAAGAGAATCATTATACATCGTGTAGTTCGTCCCGTTCCAGTTCCAAATAACCTTGCTCAAATCAGCTGCATTCGTAATAGAGACATTAATGACAGCAGAATTGTTTGTAGTTGAAGTTCCGTTTGCAGGCGTAGGCGAGACAAATTGTGCAAAAGGATATCCTGTAGAGACATTTCTTGTCTCAGTTGAATTTAAGTTCCCTGCGATGTCATAGGCAGTTGCATTGAACCAATAAATTCCATCTCTTAGTCCTATGAAGTTCAGGTAGAACACCGCGCTTGCTGAGACACTCGAATTGTACAAGCCAGTTGAGTTGTACAAGTAAATAGTTATATTCGCAAGATTTGCATCTTCAGCAGTCACATTAACCTCAATATTTGTTGAAGTTATTTGAGCTCCTGAATAAGGCGTAGGTGATATGAAGTTAATTTTAGGAGCATTTGTGTCCAAAGTTACATTTCTTGTCTCGCTGTCATTGAAGTTCCCTGCCAAGTCAAATGCAGTTGCATTAAAGGTGTAATTCCCATAGGCAAGGTTCGTAAAGTTAAGGAAGAATGGATTTTCTGCAGAAACGCTTGAATTAATCAAGTCAGTTGAATTATACAAGTAAACTGTCACATTCGCGAAATTCGCATCAATCACTGAGGCATTCACAAGGATATTGGTTCGGGTTATCGTGCTTCCTGAACTCTCGCTAGGAGATACAAATTCTATAATCGGCTTTATATTATCCACAGTCAATGTCCTGTTAGCCCCTTCCATCACTCCGGTATTCAGGAAGTTTCCCGCGAGATCGAAGACTTCCCAGAACCATGAGTAAACTCCTGAAATAAGATTCACAATTGCGCTGACAACCGCATCTCCAACTCCTCCAAGATTAAAGAACGACTGGTTGTACAATGCGCCCGAAGCATTATAGATATTAAGAGTAGCATTTGCCAAGCCAGCATTATCTGAAAGCGAAACAGTGAAGTTCACAGCCGTGTTATTTGTTATTGTCCCATTCTCAGGTTGGATAATAGTAACATTGGGGGCAGTCAAGTCAACAAACAATACCCTCGTCTCCGTCGAGTTTGCATTCCCAAATGTATCATAGGCAGTTGCATTTATGTAATAATTCCCTGTACCCAATCCAGCAAAGCTTGCGAAATCAGGAGATAAGTAATTAGTTGTTGAATTCAGCAAGTCAGTCTCGTTGTAAAGATATATTGTAATATTTGCCAGATGCAAGTCAGTTGCGCTAATATTAACATTGATTGAACCTATAATTATAGACCCATCAGATGGCGTAGGGGCTATGAAATTGATGCTTGGAAGAGTTGTATCTATAGTTGCATTTCTTGTTTCTGTGGAATTAAAGTTCCCAGCCAAATTAAGAATTGTTGCATTGAAGTAATATGCTTCATCCGCAAGATTCGTGAAGTTAATGTAATAAGGCAAACTTGATGATGTGCTGGCATTCACTAATCCTGTTGAATTATACAAGTAAATAGTTATGTTCGCAATATTCGTGCCCGTAGCGCTGACATTGGCAAGAATATTGTTGCGGCTTAGGTTGCTCCCCGATTGTTCTGTAGGAGAGGTGAAGTTTATTGTTGGCGTAGTTGTGTCTATAGTTACATTTCTTGCATTTGTGCCATACAATCCCTCAAAATTATAACTGACTGCGCTAAAGTAATAAGCCCCGTCAGCCAAGCCGTTTATGTTTACAGATAACTGTGTAGAAGCATTTGTATCGGAATAAACTAATCCTGTCGAATTATAAAGAGAAATGCTTATATTTACAATATCCAAGCCAGTGCTATTTGCCATTATCTGTATGTTGCTTCTGTTTATGTAGCTGCCATTTAATTCGCTAGGCGGCAGGAATTCAACTACAGGGACAGAGATATTAACTGTTGCATTTCTTGTCTCAGTTGAATTTGAATTTCCGGCAAGGTTGTAAACAGTTGCGTTAAACCAGTGGGTGCCTTGCACAAGATTTGTGAAATTGACAAACAAGCTAGTCAGGGTTGTGCTGGCTGAACCTACAAGCCCGCCAGAATCATAAAGATTCACAGTTATGTTCGCAATATTCGTGCCCGTAGCGCTGACATTGGCAAGAATACTGTTCCTGCTGTTCAGATAGCTTCCGGATGTCTCTGTTGGGAATGTAAAGTTTATTGTTGGTGTAGTTGTGTCTATAGTTACATTTCTTGTCTCAGTTGAATTGAAATTCCCTGCCAAGTCATATGCAGTTGCATTGAACCAGTAAGTTCCATCCCCCAGCCCAGTAAAGTTAAGATAATAAGGCGAGCTTGACAAAATACTTGCATTTATCAATCCAATCGAATTATACAAGTAAATAGTAATGTTCGCAAGATTTGCATCTACCGCAGTTAGATTGACAAGTATATCTTTTCTATTCAGATAACTTTCAGATATTTCTGTAGGAGCCGTAAAGTCAATCATTGGTTTTGTTGTGTCTATAGTTACATTTCTTGTCTCAGTTGAATTGAAATTCCCCGCCAAGTCATAGGCTGTTGCATTGAACCAGTAAGTTCCGTCCCCTGGTCCTATGAATTCAGTAGAGAAATTCTCTTCATATGATTCAGCATATCCCGCAAAATCACTGGAGTTATAAAAGTTAACAACCATATTTGCGAAGTTCTTGTCGCTTGATATGACATTAACCGTGAAGTTTGACTCGTTTATTATTGAATTGCTCGATAAGGTGGAATCTGCGAAGTAGATTTGAGGTGCAATAGTGTCAACCTCAAGGGTCCTGTTTGCTCCTTCCATGACTCCTGTATTCAGGTAGTTTCCCGCGAGATCGAAGACTTCCCAGAACCATGAGTATACTCCTGAAACAAGATTGACAACAACACTTACAATAGTATTTCCAACTCCCCCCAGATTAATTGTTGTTATATTGTAAAGCCCGGTTTCATTGTAAATGCTTAGTGTTGCATTCGCCAAACCAGCTGGAGAAGACAGATTTACCGTGAAATTAACCGCAGTCTCATTGGTGAGTATCTCATTTTCAGGCGTGATTATTACTGCATTAATAGGCGACTTAATGTAGATAAACATCAGAGATTCATTATTTTCATTGCCAGCATAGTCCCTTGCATAAACATTGATGGTATAATTGTCCTCAGGAAGAACTGTCAGGTTCACATAGTCCATCCAATCAAAGGAAGCTGCACTCAAATCCGTTTCGTTGAACTGCACCAAGTCTCCTGAGGAGTTTGTAATGGTGTAGTTTGAATAATTAAGCAGATAATTGCTCAGGGCTACGTGCAATCCAAAGGCATCCTGGATATAAACTCCGGATGCATTTGGCGTCACAAAGTCTATTGCAGGTGCTGAATTGTCAAGCACGAAATAACTTGACGCATTTGCCATGTTGCCTGCGCTATCATTTGCATAAACAACAAATGTCAAGTTAGTTGAATTGAACAATGAAGCATCATAAGGCCATATTGCATTCGTGAACAAAGTCGAGTTGAATACATCGCCTCCAAGATATGTTGTGTCCATAATTCCGGATGCAATCACATTGCCGGAGTCAACTGTCCCATTTATTATATTATATTTAACTGTGCCAAGATTTATGTCCGTTGCATTTACCAGCAATAGCACATTCAATCTCAAAATATCGCTGTCCAGGGGATTAATTATGCTGATTACAGGATATACAGTGTCAATTGTCACATTCCTTGTTTCAGTATAATTCCTATTACCGGCAAAGTCTATTGCTGTTGCATTGAACCAGTACGTTCCATCTGCCAATCCTGTGAAATTGATTTCATTATAGCCAGTGTAATCTGTTACCAGCCCGTTGGAATCATACAGCGATATTCTGAGTTCAGCCAAATTTTCTTCAACAACAGAGACATTCACGAATATATTGTCTCTGTTCAGCACATGTCCAGATATTTCTGTTGGAAGCACAAATTGAATAAGAGGATTTGCGATGTCAACAGTCAAAGTCCTGTTTGCAGAACCAATGTCATCCAATCCAATACTGTCATAAACCTGGCAGTTCCAGCTGTAATTCCCTTCAGGCATGTTGCCAAGAGTCCAGGCAGCGCTGCCGTTGTTTCCTGAGAGTGCCGTAGTGCTTATATTATAAGAGCCTGTACTATTCCAAACAAATAGGGTTAGGTTTTGCAGCCCGTTGGGTGCGCTTGCAGAGCAATTGAAAGTCGTTGATGAAATATTGTTATAATAATTATCATTCGGGCTCTCCAAAACAACTCGCGGACTAAGCGTTATCTGGCAGCATACGCTTAAATTGTAAGGGTTGTCATTGCAACTTGCAACGTGCATGTTTGTGGTTCCGCCATAAACATTCCTTCCTGCAGTAACCACACAGGTTTCATTTCCGATGCAGACTCCGGCTGTTTCCCTGTAATCGCACTTTATTTCTGCTCCCTCTGCGCCCATATATGCATTGAATGGATAATTTCCTTCTCCTGGAAGCTCGACATGAGAGTCTGTAGCATGGGACAAAACAATGAAAGTTGTGCCGCTCTTATTACTAATGGAATATACGCCATCATTATCCCTGCAGCAGACAGAAAGATTGTAATCGCTCTGGTTTGGAAGTTCTGCATGCGCATTCGTCATGTTTGAAAGATGCAGCACATCTGTCCAATTTTCATAATTATACATGCAGCCGCCTTCAACAACAATGCAACTCAATCCTGACTTTCTGATTTCCACGTTCCTCGTCTCAGTTGAATTAAAGTTCCCAAATGTATCATAGGCAGTTGCATTTAGGTAATATATCCCATCTCCCAAGCCTATGAAGTTCAGGTAGAACGGTGCGTTTGTTGATGTTGAGCTGTTGTACAATCCTATTGAATTATATAAGTAAACTGTCACGTTCGCGAAATTATCATCGGTTGCAGTCACATTTACTTCGATATTTGTCGCTTGCACCAGTGCTCCAGCGCCCGGTGTAGGGGCTGTGAAGTTTATTGTTGGTGCAATAGCATCAACCTCGAGTGTCCTGTTTCCTCCCTCAATAATTCCTGTGTTTGCAATATTTCCAGCAATGTCAAACACTTCCCAGAACCACGAGTAAACTCCCGATATAAGATTGACAATAGAGCTTACAACAGCATTTCCAACTCCTCCCAGATTGAAGAACGATTGGTTGTACAATGCGCCCGTGGCATTATAGATGCTAAGTGTCGCATTTGCCAATCCAACATTGCTATTTGCAGTTATCGTGAAATTCACATCG
This sequence comes from Candidatus Woesearchaeota archaeon, assembly GCA_964354195.1. Classification (GTDB taxonomy): domain Archaea; phylum Nanobdellota; class Nanobdellia; order Pacearchaeales; family GW2011-AR1; genus JAOAJC01. The sequence continues at coordinate 8,055 of CAYGYN010000051.1, forward strand.
GTCTGGTTTGTCATAGTTGCATTTGCAGGCCCGATTATGTTAATGGTTGGCAAAGCAGTGCTGATTGTCAAGGTTCTTGTCTCAGTGGAATTTTCATTTCCAAGGAAATCCGGAGCAGTTCCAAAGTAAGTGTAAGTTCCAGTTGTTAAGTTAGTTTCAGTCACAGAGAACTGCCATTTGTCCGTGTCATACTTGTTCAAGTTGGAATAATATTGCTGTTGTATCTCTCCCGCAGAAAGGCTTGTATTCCATATTCTTAGTTCATCTATTAATCCTCCAAACTTCTCGTCATCGCCACTTGCCCTCGAACCATAGCTTGTTCCTACCAGGAGCGGAAGCGAATGCAGCAATAAATTAATATTGGAACCAACAGAATTTTCAAGCACCCCATTGATATACATGTTCATATTGCTGCCATTGTTGACAACCACAAAATGATTCCAATTCTCAAATGATGATGTTGCAGAGTTTATAAGAACATTTTGATTGTTTGTCCACTCTGCTGTATAATTGGCTGAATTTCCACCTGCTATTGTGAATGTGCCTCCCGCATATAGCGAGCCATTCCAAACCGCAAGAGCCTTAACGCGATTGTTCATTCCAGAACCCACATTAGACCATCCTTCTATGCTGTCCCATTTTGCCGTACGATTAGCGCTATTGCCATGCCCTCCTGGTCCTCCAAAGCCTGTGAATAAACCTCCTGCGTATAGCGCGCCATTGTAAACAGCAAGGGAGTAAACAGCATTATCCAGCCCTTCATCATTTCCAGATACTACCGCATACCATGAGGTGCCGTCCCATCTTCCTATACCGTCCATTGTCATAGATAAGAATAGACCTCCTGCGTATAGATTGCCATTGTAAACAGCAAGGGAGTAAACAGTGCCAGTTAATCCAGAGCCCAGAGCACTCCATGATGCGCCGTCCCATTCAGATATATTATTAGCAGAAACTCCTCCTGCGGTTGTGAACGCGCCTCCTGCGTATAGATTGCCATTATAAACAGCAAGAGAGTATGTATAACCATTAGTTCCAGAGCCTAAAGCAGTCCATGAAGTGCCATCCCACTTTGCAGTATAATTAGCAGAACTTCCATCTGCAATTGTGAATGCCCCTCCCGCATATAATGAACCATTGTAAATGGTTAGGGAGCTAACATTAAGATTCATTCCAGTACCTAAAGCAGTCCATGAAGTGCCATCCCACTTTGCAGTATAATTAGCAAGAACACCTCCAGCGCTTGTGAATGCTCCTCCAGCGTATAGAGAGCCATTGTAAACAGCAAGAGCATGAACAGTGGAATTCACGCCAGTACCTAAAGCAGTCCATGAAGTGCCATCCCACTTTGCTATATTGCTTACAGAAACTCCTCCCATGGTTGCGAATCTGCCTCCTGCATATAATGCGCCGTTGTAAACAACAAGAGCATTAACAGTGTTTGCTGTTGTCGTAGTTCCAGAGCCCACTGCCTGCCAATTCTTTGGTGCATTTGAATCACTATTGAATTTCAATTCACCATCAGTCTTGTCAAGGAATAATTGGTAATCTCCCTTGTCAAGAATGCCCTGGTAGTAATCCGCGCTTTGGTTGAATCTCTTATTTGGCTTGAACCAGCCCGTAATTGTGAATTGGTTCAATATATCCAGCGAATTCGATTCTGCCGCAGAGATATAATCACTCAGTCCATCAAACACATAAGCCCCGTTATATTTCCCGCTTGAATTCCAAGTAGGACACGTCGTTCCAGAACAGTTTCCATTATTCCCGTACAAGGAAACATCAGCTATATTTGTTGCATTTTCTCCCAACGCAGAAACATTGTCAAAGTTCATCATCAGCACAAGAGAACTATTGGCTATTGTATAGTTCGTTCCATTCCAGTTGAACTTCAAACCGCCAAAATCACTTGCATTTGTTATCGAGATATTCACAATCACGCTTGTAGCGCCAGTTACTGTTCCATTCAACGGCGTTGGGTACGTGAAATTAATTGTTGGAGGGATAGAATATACATTCAGCAAGTTAGTCCCTGTTGAATTCTCATTTCCAGTAAAGTCTCTTGCAGCTCCAAAATAAGTGTAATTCCCATCTGTCAGCCCACTCTCATTCACATAGAAATTAAACTTGTCGGGATCATACTTCTGCAGGTAAAGGGAATATTGCTGTTGTATCTCTGCCGCGCTTAGTGAACGGTTCCAGATGCGCAAATCATCCATTGTGCCGTTATAATAGTTTCCGCCGTTCCCAAGGTTAAAGCCTGCTCCAATCACCAGAGGTAAACTATTCATATGCACATTCATAATCTCCACAGGAGAGCCCACAAGTTGCCCATCGGCGTATAATGATATATTGTCCGCTCTTTTCACACCGACAAGATTATGCCACTCGCTCACATTCATAAAGAAGGCAGAAGTAGTAACAGTATAGCTGTCATTCCTGACAGCCAGATAATAATAAGGTTTGTCGACATAAGAACTACCATAATAACCAATGAGCGTCCAACTGTAAGTACTTGTTGTCCAATTGCCCAAGGTAAGTACATTACCTGCACGAGAAAGGGAAGCATTCCTGCCTGAATTTATCCAAATAGATACTGTGAAATCACCTGTTGAGGAATTGGAGAAATTGAAATTTGAACCTGCAGACAAGTAAGCAGCATTATTCACTCCGTTAAATTTCAACGCATTGGCATATCTCCCGCCCTGTGTCCAGTTAGGCGGCGCCGCTGTCGCGTTGCCAAGTACTGCATTATTCCCGTATGGAGAAACATCAACCGCATATGTTCTATTCTCCCCAATTGCGCTGATATTGTCAAGGTTCAATGCAACCAGCAGGCTCGGGTCATTATAATTAAGGCAGGAGAAGTTATCATTTCCAGGCACATACCCGCTGTTAATCCCGCAGCTTATGTTTGTGCCATTCCAGTTGTAATTGAAGATATACAAGTCAGACGCATTTGTTATTGAGATGTTTATAATCGCGCTCGCTGCGCTTGTTATGTTAAGTATTGCTCCATTTGAAGGAGTTGGATAAACAAATTGTGCAAATGGATATCCCGCACCAAGGGTCCTTGTCCCAGTTGAATTCTCATTCCCAAGGCTGTCAATCGCTGTCCCATAATAGCTGTATGTTCCCTCCAAGCCGCCCTCGTTCGCATAGAACTGCCACTTATCAGCATCATATTTCTGCAGATTAGAAATGTACATTTGGCTTATTTCATCATCTGAAAGCGCCCTGTTCCAAATCCTTACCTCATCAATAGTTCCATTGAATAGTTTTTGAGGTATAGGATCATCTGTGTACCCAATTGATATCTGCCCATTTGCAGTCAAGCTTACAGTTGAGCCTGTTCCTGTAGCATTCAACACACCATCAACATAAGCTTTTAGGGCACCAGAACTTCTCACTCTTGAAGCGCACCCATATCTCCAGGTGCTGGTATTTACTTTCATGCCAGATCTTATTGTAGTATCAGAACCTCCACCTACCCCAAACCCAAAGGTGCCGTCACTTGCAATACCTATCCCAAAATCAGGATTAACATTTTGGACTTCTGCAGTCACCAATGCCATTAGCTGATAATGCGCTGTTCCACCGCCCGCATCTGAAGTATTGAACCATGCGCAAATAGTGAAATCATCCTGCACCATTCTTGTCATCACAATTCTATCATCAACCCCATCAAACAGATAATCTCCCCCATACTTCCCACTCGCTTTCCAAACAGCACTGCCGTAAACTGTTCCGTCATACCCTCCCTTGCTCAAGTCTTTAACCAAAGTGCTGCTCTCTCCAATTGCAGAAACATTATCAAAATTATACATCAGCACAAGCGAATTATCATAAATGGAATAGTTAATCCCGTTCCAGTTCCACTCGAAAGTTTGCAAGTCAGAGGCATTTGTTATTGAGATATTTATCTCTGCATATGTGTTTTGTGTCAATGTGCCATCCGCAGGTGTTGGAGCAACAAATTGTGCAAAAGGATATCCAAGATAAACCATTCTTGTCTCTGTCCAGTTTGTGTTGCTTGCCTTGTCTGTCGCTGTTGCATTGAACCAATATTGCCCATCCTTTACTCCAGTCACGTTTACATAATAGCTGGAGTTCGGCGAAACGTAAGTATTAACCAAGCCAGTAAGGTTGTAAATTCTTATTGTTATGTTTGCAAAGTTCAAGTCAGTTGCAGTTGTGTTTGTCAATATCTCAAAGTCCTTGTAACTTCCATTTGTCTCAGTTGGATAAGTAAAGTTGATTGTTGATTTTGTTATGTCAGTTGTCAATGTCCTGTTGCCTTCCAAAACAGAAGTGCTTGCCATATTGCTTGCAATGTCAATAACTTCCCAGAACCACGAGTAAACTCCTGAAACAAGATTTACAATAACGCTTACAGTTGCCTGTAGCGGACCGCCAATGAAATTAAAGAATGACTGGTTGTACAAGCCAGTTGCATTATAGATGCTAAGAGTGGCATTTGCCAATCCACCCTGGTCAGTTATATATGCGCTGAAATTCACGTTTGTGTAGTTGAAATAGTTTGCATTTGGAGGATTGACAGTTATATTTGGTGCAGTAATGTCATAGACAAATGAATAATTACCCTCCCTGCTCCAGTTCCCATTGCCGATTGAATCATAGCCAAGACAGTTCCATGTGTGAACTCCGTTCTCAGGCATTGATACATCCCATGACGTAATGTTAAAGATAGTGCCTGTCAGTTCCATAGAGCTGTTGACTGTTCCGTAAACCTCGCTGCCTGTTGCATTCCAGATGTGCAGCTCGCCATTAGTAAATCCATTCGAATCGCTGAAGTTGCATACGAAAGTCATGTTTCCATAAGGAGTTACTGTCCAATTCAGAGGCGAAATCAGGTGCACTTCAGAGCCCTGGAAGTCAGAGAGCACTGTTCTCTCTTCGGTGCAGTTCCCGTTTCCTGCGCTGTCAGCAAGGCATTCGTAATAAGTGTGATTTGCATTTGCCCTCGAATCCTCAAATGTCGTGAATGTCCATTGAGGAGTTCCTGAGTCATACCTGCTAAGGTTTGAATAATAAAGCATCTTTATTTCATCACTACTTAATGCTCTATTCCATATTCTTACATCGTCAATGCTTCCATTGAACCAATATTGTAGTGAGGCTGATCTTACAAGTCCCCATTGCCCGATTCTTGCAGTATAGGCAGTGTGATATTTCAATGTCCTGCCCTGCCCACCAGTGTCATTTCCATCAACAAAGCCATTCTTGTATAATCTAATGACTCCTGTTGCAGAATCCCATGTCCCGACAACATAAGTCCATGTGCCTAATAATATATTTGTAGCACCTACTGCTACCACTATGCTCCCATTATCAGCTGCAATTGCAAACTCTCCCTTATCAACATTAGCCTGCTCGTTATTGTAAAGAAGGAAGGTATTTCTGTTCAACAAATCCGTTGTTGAGTTCCACTTTCCTACAAAACCGTCAGTGTTACCCATCTTATTCTTGTACACCCACGCAGAAACAGTTATTCCTGTTGCTCCATTTAATTGTGATAGATTCCCGATATCGACATAATCATAGCTTCCTCCAAATTGCAATGCAGAATTGTACTTCCCGCTCTGTGTCCAATTAGTGTCATTTATAATTTTCCCGTTATTGGAATAACTCGACAAATCAGCAGCTGTGCCTGTGCTGTCCCCAAGCGCAGTGTTATTGTCAAGGTTCAGAGCCAACACAAGGGAAGAATTGTCATAATCAGTGCATGAATAATCGCTTGGGGAAGGGAATTCGCTTCTTGCGCTGCAGGTATAATTAACCTTGTCCCAGTCAAATATGACTTTTCTCAAGTCAGAATTCGTTGTCAGATAATTGTCAAACAAGTTTGTAAGTGAGGTTCTTATTGTCAGCGAGTTGTTTATGCTCCCATTCCATGGAGTCGGCTGCACAAAATTAATTGAAGGAATCCCTCCAACAAATGTTCTTGTTTCTGTTGTGTTCTCAGATGTTGTATCCCTTGCAGCAGCATAATAATTGTACACGCCGTTCAGCCAGCTCTCATTCACATACAATCCCCACCTGTCAACATCGTACTTCTGCAGGCTTGAAGCATATAATCTGTAAACCTCAGAAGCCGAGAGGCTTCTGTTCCATATCCTCACTTCATCAAGTGTTCCATTCATCACCGCATTATTGATTGAACCCTGTCCGATATAGATAGTACCCGAACCAGAAGGATTATAAAGCAAACTCCCAGAACCTTGCTGAACCCCGTTAATATAAATTATTGCCTGCGAGCCATCATAAGTAGTTACGAAGTTCGCCCAGGCTCCAACCACAGGCGCAAAAGAGCCAGTACCCCTGCTGTTATAAGCTGTGCCATTCCAAAGCCACAAGGCATACTGAAGGGTATAAATCTCTATATAATAAGCATTGTCCTTGTGGAAAACATAATAAGAGGTTGATGGCAATTGATTCAATTTAACCCATGATGATGTCGTAAATTTCAAAGGCAGAAGACTGCTGCTATGATTTATTTTAATGGCATCATTCACTCCATCAAAAGTATAAGCCCCGCCATATTTTCCAGAAACATTCCATGTTGGGCAACTTGTTCCAGAACAATTGCCATTGTTCCCCCACTTGCTCAAGTCAACCATATAAGTCGAATTCTCCCCTATTGCAGAGACATTGTCCAAATTCATTGCAAGCAGAAGCGATGAATCATTGTAATCTGTCAATGAATAATTCCCTCCAATAGCAAACCAATCCCTTACATTCATAGTTGTGTTCGTCCCATTCCAATCCCAGATAAGAGTCTTCAGGTTTGTCTCTGTTATGTTGACTCCGAATGCCTTGCTTATCTCTGTCGTTTGTGTGTTATTGTCAGGCGTTGGTGCTACATAATATAAGTAAGGCACAGATGCAGTCAATGTCCTGTGCTCTGTCGCATTCTCATTCCCCGAGCTATCAATCGCTGTCCCGTAATAGCTGAACGCCCCCTCCAAGCCGCTCTTATTAGTATAGAACTGCCACTTGCTTGTGTCATACTTATTAAGATTGGAAATGTACATTTGGCTGATTTCATCAGCCGATAGTGAGCGGTTCCATATTCTCGGCTCATCAATCATTCCATTGAAATAATATGTCTCTATCAAATCACCTATTTTAACAGAGGCAGTATTCGAAGGCGCTGTTGCAGGTATAGTTCCGGAAAATACCAATGTTCTGTTTTGTGTGTTGACATAAAGCTTTAGTTTATCTGCATTCGTTGCAGCAGAACCATTGTAAACCATAACAATATAATACCATTGATTAGTTGATATTGTGTTTTCATTGGTGTAACCATATGAATTGGCTCCATTTCCTACTCTGGCAAGTAAGTCATCAACTCCGGAAGTAGGTCCGCCCAACATCAAGTCTACAGAAGAAGTAGTTGCTAACTCTTTTGATATAATCCCGTCATATGAAATTCCGCCTCTTCTATATATCCAGACTGCATAAGTCAATTCACTCACACCATCAATGTTATTAATATCTCCTGCATTGATATAATCGCTTGAACCGTCAAAGCTGTAAGCCCCTCCATATTTCCCGCTTGAATTCCAAGTCGGACACGTTGTTCCAGAACATGTTCCATCATTCCCCCACTTGCTCAAATCCTTTACAAGTGTTGAGTTCTCCCCAATTGCCGAGACATTATCAAAATTGTACATTGCAACAAGGGAATTATCATAAATCGTGTAATTCGTTCCGTTCCAGTTCCACTTGAATGCGCCCAAGTCCGAGGCATTTGTTATTGAGACATTGAACTCTGCACTCGTGTTCCTTGTCATTAATCCATCAGCAGGAGTCGGAGCCGTGAAGTTAATCTTGGGGCTGATTGACTGTGCATTCAGCACCCTTGTCTCAGAGCAGTTCTCATTCCCAGCCAAGTCCTTGGCGCATCCAGCATAACTAAAATTGAAATCTCCAAGCGGCTCTGTCCAGCTCTTATTCACATAGAATAGCCACTTAGAGGTATCATACTTATTAAGATTGGAAATGTACATCTGTTGGATTTCATCAGTTGAAAGGCTCCTATTCCATACTCTCATCTCGTCAAGCTTGCCCTTTAGAAAAGCAGTGCCTCCAGGAATCTCGCCGATTGTTACATAATCTCCACCGTAGTAAGGCATACCTGTCCTTGCAACAGAACTATCAAACTTGCCATCTACATAATAAGAAATGTCCGTGCCATTGTAAGTGCAAGTCAGCAGATGCCATTCATTTGTAGCAGGGAAAGCCCAATTACTATAAACCGGCGTTCCCCATCCTCCAACTGAGTTCGCTGTACCAAACCAGCAACCAAACTTATCTGTAGTGTCTAACCAGAATGCATACTCAGGCCAATCCACACCCTGATATTGTTTTTCGAGAATAGGCTGAGCCCCCTGAGTTCCGCCCAATGCGCCAAGATTTACCCATGTAGAGAAGCTGAATTGAGGATAATTCAAATTAAAGCCTGTTCCCAAATAAAGATAATCATTCACCCCATCAAATTGGTAAGCTCCGTTGTATCTCCCAGAAGAAGTCCAATTCGCCCCGAAATATGCTACTGCATCATTCCCCCCGTATCTGCTCAAGTCCTTCACGAGTGTTGAGTTCTCCCCAACCGCGCTTACATTATCAAAATTATACGCCAGGATAATTGCAGAGTCGTTATAGTTTGTGCATGAATAGTTGCCAATCCCCATCCAGCTCTGCGCGCCACAGGTATAATTCGTTCCATTCCATTTCCACTTGAATGCGCTCAAATCAGAAGCGTTTGTAATTGAAACATTGAACTCTGCATTTGTGTTTTGTGTCAATGTTCCATTTGCAGGAGTCGGCGCAACAAGCTGTGCAAAAGGATATCCAAGGTAAACCATTCTTGTCTCTGTCCAGTTAGTGTTGCTTGCCTTGTCTGCTGCTGTTGCATTGAACCAATATTGCCCATCCCTTATTCCAGTCACATTTACATAATAGCTCGCGTTAGGAGAAACATATGTGCTAACCAAGTCAGTCAGATTGTAAATTCTTATGGTGATGTTTGCAAAATTCAAGTCAGTTGCTGTCGTGTTTATCAATATCTCAAAGTCCTTGTAAGTCCCGTTTGTTTCTGTAGGATAGGTAAAGTTGATTGTTGACTTTGTCAAGTCAATTGTCAATGTTCGATTTCCTTCTGAAACAGAAGTGCTTGCAAGATGCCCTGCCATGTCAAACACTTCCCAGAACCATGAGTAAACTCCCGAGATAAGATTTACAATCACGCTGACAGTTGCCTGCAGCGGCCCTCCAATGAAATTAAAGAATGACTGGTTGTAAAGTCCTGTTGCATTGTAAATGCTGAGTGTTGCATTCGCCAATCCTCCAATATCAGACAATGAAGCTGTGAAGTTTACATTTGTATAGTTGAGGTAGCTTGCATTCGGAGGCGTGGCTATTATTGCAGGAGCATTTAAGTCAACAAGAACATTCCTCATTTCAGTTGTATTCTCATAGCCCGCAGTGATGTCTGCAGCAACCGAGAAGTTGTACCATCCCTCACTCAAGTTTGTCTCGTTGGAATATATTTTCCAGTCGCTCTGTGTTATCCTCTCTAGTCCAATGCGGTATTGCTGCTGTATTTCAGAATCGCTCAGGCTTCTGTTCCATATTCTTACTTCATCGATTGAGCCGTTGAATGTGTAGATATCCCAGTGCCCAATTAAAAAGTCATTAGCTCCTGTATTCAATGTTCTGTCATTTGCTGAGTTCAGTGCTCCATCATAATATAGGAATGCCCTTGAACCATTATAACTGAGGCAATAATAATGCCACGAATTGCTGCTTCCAGTGAGAGTTACATCCCAATCATCAATCCAGAACTGAACTCTCCAGCCTTCGTACCATCCCAAATTGGTTCTGAGAGAGAAGTCTGCGTCAGTTTGCAGCGACCCTCCCTGGAATAGTCCTCCATTGTTAAATGATCTTGCATAAGCCCATGTACATATTGTTCTTGGATTTGCTCCTGTTATCTGAGGACCGCGGCTGACGTTCAGAGAATCACTCGTTCCATCAAAGCTCAGCGCAGAGTTATATTTCCCGCCAATCCAGCTGTTGTACTTGTATAAATCAGCAATTACCTCTCCCGCCCCATAGGTGTCCGCAGCATTCACGGTATCAACATCAAGCCTTATCGTGGTTATATTTGCCAAATTCGCATAGCCAACTGCATCTTTTGTATTTATGCTCACAAGATTCCATCCAACACTGAAATTGCCGGCATTGATTGTCCATCCAGTCCATCCCCCAGGATTAGAATTCAAATAAATTTGAGCTTCACTTATCTTGCTTAGCGTGGAGCCATCCCGGATATACAGCCATACGCTAACTTGTTTGTTAACCAGATTTACATTAGGGATAGGCGCATATACATAAGCATCACCGTTCGTGGCGCCTGCTTTTATCAGGTTTAATGCTCCTGTGCCTTCCTTGAAAACCGTGGAGTTGACAGTTATGCCAGTCATGTTTCCTCCATACCCCCATGTTGAAACAGAATCCATGTTGCTGAATATTCCAGACATGTTGTTCAAAGTCCCGTTATTCCCATATCTGCTCAAGTCCACAGCAAGCGTGTCATTCTCCCCAATCGAAGAGACATTGTCAAAGTTCATTGCTAAAACCAAAGAGTTATCTGCATAATTAGTGCACGAGTAATTCCCAATTCCAAACCAGTTCTCAATTATGCAGGTGTAATTCACGCCATTCCATCCATATATTATATCAGTCAAATCAGAGGAAAGCGCAGCGCTAACGTTCACAACCATGCTCGAGTATGGGCTTCTTGTGTCATTTGAATAAGTCGGATATGTGAAATTCAGGTGCGGCACAACTGTCTGCACATTCAGCTTTCTCTCTTCAGTGCAGTTCTCGACATCGCCGGTATCTTTAGCGCATGCAAAATAAGTGTAGTTTGCAGTTGCCCTTGCCTCTGTTATGTTAAGCCCCCACTTGTCCGTATCATATTTGTTAATGTTGGAGTAATATAATCTTGATACCTCCTCCTGTGTAAGACTTCTGTTCCATATTCTTACTTCATCGATTGTTCCGTTGAAACGCCCCGAATTACCAGAACCAATTGTAAAGTTAGCAGTAGTGCTATACAAGCGGACAATTGCATCACTTGACGAGCCTTCAAGCGCGCCATTTACATATAATTTTGAAGTTAAGCTGGAAGCATCATATGTCCCAACAACAAATACCCACTGCGTAGTATTCACATCAGATGTGGACTTTAATTGCGTGGAGCCAGTCCCGTTTCCAAGCGCCCATATTACCTTGCCCTCAGACGCTGCTTCATGCATGCCATATTGATGAGCATTTCCATCTCCCCCAGGAGTCTTGCCTGCTAGCAAGCACCAATTACCAAAACTCTTCGTATTAGCAGTCTTCATCCAGAATGAAACGCTTACTTTATCAATAAAATTAAATATGCTCGAGTTGCTAACATCAATTAAATCATTCACTCCATCAAAAGTATAAGCCCCGCCATATCTCCCGTTTGATGTCCAGACAGCGCTTCCATTTATCTTGCCATTATTCCCCCACTTGCCCAAGTCTTTAACAAGAGTTGCATTCTCTCCCAATACCGAAATATTATCAAAGTTATACATCAAAACCAAGGAATCATTGTAAAGCGTGTAATTAGTCTGATTCCAGTTAAGCTTGACTTCCTTCAAGTCGCTTGCATTCTTGATAGATACATTTATTGAGACATATCCAATATAGCTGTCATTGTCAGGAGTTGGCGCAGAATACTCAATGCTTGGATAGCCAGCTCCGAATACCCTGATGTCAGTTGCATTCTCATTTCCAACCGTATCCTCTGCAGCGACAAAATAACTATACTTCCCGTTCAAGCCAGTCCTATTCGTATAAAGCGCCCACTTGTCATAATCATACTTGTTCATGTTGGAAATATACATCTGGCTGATTTCATCAGCAGTCAATGGGCGATTCCATATTCTTACTTCATCAATAGTCCCATTGAAGAAGTTGAGATAGCCAGAGCCTACCTGGTTTCTCACTCCTATTGTCGGTTGCACCCATGTTCCTCCCGCTCTTGCAGACGTAAATGCTGCGCTTATAGCATCAAGGACTCCATTAAGATAGCAGAATGAAACAGTTCCATTAAATACATAAGTGACATAATACCACCGATTATTTTGAAGCTTGGTGACTCCAGTGCATACTGCTTGATTTGCCCCAGCTGTGCCAAATATATTTCCGACTATAACCCCTGTAGTGCTTATGTAAAGATGATAATCTCTTGCTGCGGCGGCATTTCCTAATTTCGAAACAATCGCCTGGTCAGCAGCAGAGGTGTTCTTGTTTGTTCTTATCCATGCAGATATCGTGAAGTTCCTGTCACTTAGGTTCAGGCTGTTGTCGCTTGACATGTTGATGTAATTGTTCAGTCCATTGAAGTTGAATGCTCCGCCATATCTCCCTGCAGAATTCCATATAGAACCATTTACCGAGCCATTGTTTGAGTATTTGCTCGCATCATAGACTTTGGTTGCGTTCTCTCCCAACGCAGAAATATTATCAAAGTTGTACATCGCAATAAGAGAGCTATTATACATAGTGTAATTCGTCCCATTCCAGTTGAATCTGAGAGTGTCAAGATGCTCCTCCACAACGCTTGCATTAATCTCGAAGTTTGCGCCCATTGTCTTTGAGTTATTTGCCGGAGTCGGAGCAATAAATGCAGGGAATGGAATTCCCGCAGTCAATCCCCTAATCTCAGTTGAATTCGTATTTTCAGCCCTGTCCATCAGCACAGCATAATAAGTATAATTCGCATCCAAGCTGCTCTCGTTCGCATAGAAGTTCCACTTGTCCCAGTCATATTTCTGCAGGTTTGACATGTATTGCTGCTTGACTTCGTCAGCAGAAAGCGAGCGATTCCAGATGCGTACTTCGTCAATAGAACCATTAAATGTGATGCCGTTCCATCTTCCAATGTAAACCTCAGAATTTCCTGTATTCAAAGCCCTGTCATTTGCTGAGTTCAGCATCCCATCATAATACAAGACTGCTCTTGAGCCATTATAACCAATGCAATAATAATGCCACGAATTACTGCTTCCTGCAAGAGTCATATCCCAATCAGCTGTTCCCCATAATTGAACTCTCCAAGCATCTGTAGTTGGCGAAATAGTTCTGAAAGAAAAGTCTGCTCCATCAACACCCGTTGGTCCTGCCTGGAATATTCCCCCATCATTGAATGATTTTGCATAAGCCCATGCACATATTGTTCTTGGATTTGCTCCTTTTATCTGATGATTTCCGCTGCTGGCATTCATAAAATTATTCACCCCATCAAAGCTGTAAGCCCCGCCATACCTGCCTGTTGAATTCCAAGTCGGACAAGATGCTCCGGAGCAAGTCCCATTATAACCAGACCTCGAGACATCCACAACTTTTGTCGCATTCTCTCCCGATGCGCTCACATTATCAAAATTATACATCAAAATCAAGGAATCATTGTACATTGTGTAGTGCGTTCCATTCCAGTTCCAGATGAAGTTCTTCAGGTTCTTCTCATTGATTGAAACATTTTCCTCCGCAAAAGTATTTTTCGTGGATACATTTGTTGTAAGCGTAGGCGGCACAAATGCAATCTGTGCAATTGTAATGTCCACCTCAATTGTCCTGTTTACGCCTTCCTGCACTCCTGTATTGAGAATATTGCTTGCAAAATCGAAGACTTCCCAGAACCATGAGTATACTCCTGAAACAAGATTGAGAACAACGCTTGCAGTTGCCTGCAATGCCCCGTTAAAGTTGAAGAAGCTCATGTTGTATAATGCTCCTGTCTCATTGAAAATCCTGAACGTTGCATTCGCCAAGCCAGCTGCATCCTGTGCAGAAATGCTGAAGTTTATGTCAGTATGATTTGTCGTGAAATAATTCTGCGGCCCGATTATTGTGACGTTTGGCAATGTCACATCAATAATTACAAGCCTCTGCTCAGTGGAATTCTTGTCCCCTCCGCTATCAGTCACGTTCACGGAATAAGTGTAATTGCCGTCCATAAGCGAGGATTCATTCACATACAAGCCCCAGTTATTTGTATCATACTTGTTCAGGTTGGAATAATACTGCTGCTTGACTTCATCAGCAGAAAGCGAGCGGTTCCATATCCTTAACTCATCTATGCTTCCATTTTGAGAATCTGCGGGACCCCAGTCAGCGCCAATATATAAGTCATAGCCAGATGTGCCTGTACTTATAGCCCCGCTCTGTGCATAAGTTACTGAATCAGCAACTCCATCTCTATAAATCAGCATTGTTGAACCATTATAAACAGCTACATAATGATGCCATCCGGACAACCCTCCAAAGCTATAAGCTCCTCCTGCCTGCCCAGCCGAAGTATAAGTAAAGAATTGCAATACTCCGCTTACTTCCCTAAACAGATAATGGTAGCCTCCAACATACCAAAATGCAACAGGTTTGATATCTTTTGTATTTTTATTAACCCATGCCTCTATCGACAAAGAGCTCATCCCCTTTAAAGAAGGTCTGTCAGCAACATCAATATAATCATTCACCCCATCAAACACATAAGCACCATTATATTTCCCGCTCGCATTCCATACAGGGCAAGTTGTTCCGGAACAATTTCCATCATTCCCATGCCCGCTTACGTCCTTCACAAGCGTGTCATTCTCTCCCAAAGCAGATACATTGTCAAAGTTCATCATCAAGACAAGAGAATCATTATACATCGTGTAGTTCGTCCCATTCCAGTTCAATATGACTTCCTTGAGATAAGACTCTGTTATTGATACATTAATCACAATTGAATTCTTGTTCCAATAAGTTACATCCGGCAAGGTTGGATTAACGAATGAGATTGAAGGATAGGCAGGATAGCCCAATGGCCCGTAGTCCCCGCCATTCTGTATGCTTGTCTTTCCTCTCCAAGGAAGATTGGTGTCACCGACCCCATCATCAGGAATATTTGTTGGATAAACGCTTCCCGAGCCGTCATCTGTGCCGTTGTAATCATTCCAGTAGTTTCCTGCAATGCAGCTCCCTCCGAGGATATTCAGCCTCGTTACGCAGTTGTAGCTCACATTCCATGTATTATTTGCGTCAGTTTCATTCACGCTCAGGTTTGAATTGAAATAATTATTGTAAACAATAGTGTTGTTCGTTGTTCTGACCATTATTGCATAAGCCCCTGTCTTTGAGCTGTTCACAATATTATCATTAACAGTTAAATTGCTGTTATATAAGAGATAAATTCCGCTCGTGTTGCTCTCAAGAATAGTGTTTCCAGTGATTGTAAGATTTATATTTCTCAATCCTGAGGAGAAACCATCTGAAAATATTCCGTAATTAGAGCTGTTAAAGATAATGTTCCCAGTGATGTTATTATTGCTTGACCGATATACTCTTATTCCAGCATTCTTGCTGTTGCTTAGAGTATTATTGACAACAGTTGCCCTGGCAGCATTTATTCTTATTCCCTCCGTGTTGTTCACAATTATGTTTCCAGAAACATTTATGCCTGCAGCGAGAATATAGATGCCGTAATTCGTGCTGTTTGCGATGTTATTTGTCACAACACTGCTGTTTTGTCCGCCATATGCGGAGTCAAGAATAATTCCGTTTCCAGTGCTTACAAAATAAATTTTATTGTTTGCAATGCTATTGTTTGTGATATAGCAATTTGTGCCGGATTCATAAATGCCCTGGGAGACATTTGCTACGTCATTCCCTGCTATAAGATTATTTACACCCCTGTCATTGATGCCGTAGTAAACCGTATCTCTTATCCAATTTGAAATAATCGTGCTGTTTGACAATGCACCCAAATCAATAGCTGTAGATGACATGTTCGACAGGCTATTGTTTATCACGCTGACATTGACATTGCTCGATGACAAATAAATTCCAGTGCTGCAATTTTGTATAGTGTTATTGATTATGTTTCCATTTACCGCCGCTGTTAGGCTAGTGCCATATGAGCCAGCTACCCCGCCATAA
>CAYGYN010000052.1:0-3658 GCA_964354195.1 Candidatus Woesearchaeota archaeon
CCTCTTGCTGAAGTTGTGGCTGCAGTTGAAGCTGCAGCAGTACAGCCTGCGCGAGTACCCGCTGCCGAGCCTAGGGGGGATGATGCAGGGCATGGGGAATCGAGACCTGCGCCAAGAAAAGGCGATACGCAGGCCATTACCCTTCCTGAAGAAATTGATAATCTTGTTGAGAGAAGATATGTCACTCCTGATGATAAGGTTGTATGCGAGATTGCGCTCAAACACTATGATGATGGAAAAGGTTTCAATATTGCAGGATTATTCAAAGAACTGGACAGTGATTCAAGGATGAAGAAAGTTGAGCCTACAGAAGCAGAGATTGAAGAGGCATGGGGAGAGAACATAAGATACGATGCTGAACATCTTCCCACTGCACCACCTTTAGTTGCGCTTGAGTCGCCTGTTGCAGAGGCAAGGCAAGAGTTGCCTGATGTGCCTGATGCTCCAATGGCTCCTGGGGCAAAGAAAAAGTCTCTGCTTGCCAGAGTAAGAGATAAACTGAGAAATACTGGGGTGTATGCAGCACAAAAAGGCAAACATGCTGCAGTTGCAACAAGAGATTGGTACGAGAGTAATGTTGTTACTGGAACATTGCTTGCATTATTGGCGATTGGTTCAATTACAGGGGGCACTTTGCTGCATAATTATCTTGTAAGAAGAATGGAGAACGTTGAAAGAACCCCGATTGTTCTCCAGAGAATGAGCGATGTTAAGACATATGAGGGTGTTCAAAAGACAGTGCAAGAGCAGGGCAAGCAAATTGAGCAGTACGGAAGAGATATTTCGTATTTGAGAGGAAAAACAGATGGTTTGGAAGTAAGATTGGCTGCAAATGAAGGCTCTGTTAATGGATTAAGAACCGAGATTCAGGGTCTGCCAGACAAGATTGGAATTGCAGTTGGTAAGGCGCTTTTGCCTTATGAGGCAACAAATGCGGCAGAACATGTCAAGCTTGCTGATGCTGTTGCTAAATTGGGGGCGCAGAGACCTGAGATAAAGGCACCAATCCCTATTCCAACACCAATTCCTGAGCCAGATAACACCAAAAAACTGCTTGAGGATGCGACAAAGGAATTTAATAAAGTCTATGAGGCAGTAGGAAATGGGCCTGGCTCAATTGAGGCTGCTGTTTATAGGAAGATGATTGCAGTTTCATTGACTGACAACGAAAGATTGGAGAGAACAATGCTTGCAATAGAGGCTCTTAAGAAAACAAGAGCAGAAGTAAGAGCACTTGACAAGATTGAAGCGGAGGCATTAAATTAAAATGGCAAAAACAGGAAAATTCAGGAGAGCATTGCCTTTTGTGGCAAGTGCAGCCATAGCTGCGGGAAGCATGCTTGCAGGCGGATGCAGGGCTGAATATGTGCAGGACACAATGAATGACAGAAGACATTATGAAGTTCTTGACAACTACAGGCAGGCAGGGTTTACCCAAAAAGGAGAGAAAATAAGAAAGTCCGCTGTTGAGGGATTGAATCAGGTTGGCGAGAGAAAATTAGATGATTTCAGTAAATACGATTCTGCGCTTGGAGAGAGCTATGCTGCACTCGCAAGACGTGTTGCGCAGGATAATGCAGCTGCTGAGAATGCGATTGCAGGTTCTGACACAGCCATTGTTAATTTATATGAAAGCTTGAACAAGAAGAACAAGAGCCATGACAAATTAACAACGCAGAATAAGGATGCTTTTATTAAGTCCGGGCAGGACTTGGAGAAACTTGTAAATGAATTGTGCTCTGAACAGGGCTACCTCGCAGAGAAAGACCTTGTTGCATTAAAAGTAAGGGCTTATGAGCTCAAGGATAAGGATATGATTAAGAAAATTGATGAGTTGTCGGCAAAATTCAGGACAAATGCATCTACTTTGAGAACAGATGTCAGCGTGAAGAATGGCCTGCTTCTTTCTGAAGGGCTGCTTTATTGCCCTGAAGGGGTAAGAAGCCTTGAGGCAGAGAATGCACTTGAGAGATTTGCAAGCGGCGGTGTTGATTATAAAATTATCTCTGATGATGTGCTTGAGAAGTGCAAAGTAAGAACATTCCTTATGGAACAGGCAGAGCATGTAAGAAAGCATTTTGCAAGGGACAGTTCAATTGACCCTGATGAGGAAGTAAGAGCACACAGGCACCAGATTGTGCAGCATCTTTGGGCAGCATATTCAGATGACAGATTGCCAAAGGAGCAAAGATTGAGCGGAAAGGAATTTGCAGCTGCAATCTGGAGAGTTGATTATGAATTTGCAAAAGCAGGAGCAACAACAAATAAGGACGGCAAGCTTAAGAAAGCAGGAAAGAGATTCCTTGGAGCAATAACCCCTGGGTATCCATTCTTCAAGGCAGCTGAGACAATGTCTCACGGGGCGGCGCCCGACACAGCAGAAGGATTTGCAAAGAAGAGATATGGGAATGATCCTTATTTAATGGAAAACACAATGAAATATGTAATGATGATGAGAGACGGCGCAACCAACGGAGGGCATGTTGTCGGAACCAAGAGCTACATTATCGGCGACAGCATATTTTATGTTATTGAATCAGCAGGACAGGTTGTTGGAATAGTTGCAGGTATAAATTCTCTTTCAGGCGGAGGAGGCGGTGGCGGAGCAGCTGACACAACACCATCAGGACCCACTCCACCTGGACCACACCCACACTAAAATGAAATCAAAAATATTATTCAGCTTAATGGTTGGAATGATTTTGCTAGCAAGCGCTGTTTTGGCTGCAGCAAATGTGAGCGCTGCATATGATTACACAACAAACTGGTATTATAATGGCGCTCCTGTTAATGGTGTAAGGGCAATAAATTATGTCTGCACAAGCAATAACTGCGCAACTCTTGGAACTGAGATAAGCGATAGCAATTCAGGGGGTTCAAATTCAATAACTGTAAGTTATCCTATACCTTTGCTAAACTCGCACGGTTATGCGACTTATTGGATGTCTCCAGGCTATAGAATGGAAGAGATGGCGTGGATACCAACTGTAAATGGCGCATCAACAGAGAATGTAAGCTTTGTTAAATATGCTTCCTGCTCAGCGCCTGTGAATTCAGTCACAGCTAACGCAGCAGTAAATGAAGGACAGGCATTAACAGTTACAGTTAGCGTTGCTTCTGCTTTGCACGAGGCAAATGTTGTGCCATATGGAGAGCCAAGCGATGCAGACATTGTTCAGGATTATTTATCTGCAAAAACAAACGTGACTTTGACAATAAGAGATTCTTTGAATAATATAGTTTATACTTCTAGTTCTGACAATTACATAAGAGAAGATACAAATCTTAATTACATATTTTTATGGACACCCAATTATGCACAGGCGGGAAGCTATACTATAACTGCAACAACAGATGTTATTGATTCAAAGTGCGCAAGCGCAACCCAAGTAAACTCGGCGCCAAGAGCCCTGACTGTAAATGATGCGCCTAATCCTAACAACCATGCTCCTGTTTTAGATTTAATTGGGGATAAAGCTGTTGCAAACAATACATTGTTGCAGTTTACAATAAATGCAACAGATGTTGATGGGGATATACTGACTTATTCTGCATCTCCTTTGCCAACAGGCGCCTTATTTAATCCCGCTACCAGAACATTCTCATGGACACCTAGTTTTGCGCAGATTGGAGACTATTCTGTTAATTTCTCTGTAAG
>CAYGYN010000053.1:0-2683 GCA_964354195.1 Candidatus Woesearchaeota archaeon
TAAAGTTTAAATTTGGGGTTTTACAGGGATTAATATGACAATTGAGATGGAAAAGAAGGTTGATTTTGCTGTGATTGAAGCAAAATGGCAGAAAAAATGGGCTGATGAGAAGGTTTTCGAGGCTAAAGAAAACAAGAAGAAAAAGTATTATGTTCTTGAGATGTTTCCTTATCCTTCTGCGTCTTACTTGCACATGGGGCATGTCAGGAATTATACAATAGGAGACATAATTGCAAGATTCAAGAGAATGAATGGATTCAACGTTCTTTATCCCATGGGTTATGATTCATTCGGGCTTCCTGCTGAGAATGCAGCAAAGAAAGAAAAACAACACCCTAAGAAATACACAGAGAACGCAATAAAACAGATTAAGTTATACCAAACCAAATTGGGCAATAGCTATGACTGGGGAAGAACCTTAGCAACACACGAGCCAGAATATTACAAGTGGAATCAGTATTTCTTCATAAAATTCTTTGAGAAAGGGCTGGCTTACAGAAAGAAAGCGCCTGTCAACTGGTGCCCTTCATGCGAGACTGTTTTAGCAAATGAAGAAGTTGAGAAAGGAAAATGCTGGAGATGCGAGAGCGAAGTGCAAACCAAGGATATTGAGCAATGGTTCCTAAAAACAACTGCCTATGCAGATGAACTTCTCAGAGATATAAATAAACTTGAGTGGAGCGATAGAATCAAGGCAATGCAGGAGAACTGGATAGGAAAATCAGAGGGAACTGATATTTTATTTGACATTGGGAAGGAAAAATGGCCAATATTCACCACAAGGCCGGATACTATTTTCGGAGTTACTTTCATGGTTATTTCTGCACAGCATCCCAAGCTTATGGAATTAGTGACTAAGGAGCAAAAGAGAGAAGTAGAGAAATTCTTGAAGAAAATCAAGGAAACTAAAGAAGAAGATGTTGAAAAATTGAACAAGGAAGGAGTTTTCACTGGAAGTTATGCAATAAATCCATTGACTAAGGGGAAAGTGCCTGTCTGGGCAGGAAATTTTGTGGTTGCAGACTATGGGAGTGGGATGGTTATGGCTGTTCCTGCTCATGACCAGAGGGATTTTGAATTTGCACAGAAATATGAGATTCCAATCAAAGTGGTTATAAGACCTGAGCAGAGAGATACTGAAGCTGTTGTGATGGATGAAGCCTATACTTCTGAAGGCAAGTTGATAAACTCTGAGGGATTTGATGATTTGTTCTCTGAAGAAGCGAAAGTTCACATAACAAAAGCACTTGAGGCAAAGAAACTTGGCAGAAAAACAACAAATTACAAGATAAGGGATTGGTTGATTTCAAGGCAGAGATATTGGGGAACTCCAATACCTATGATTTACTGTGATAAGTGTGGAATTGTCCCGGTGGATGAGAAAGAGTTGCCTGTCTTGCTGCCTGAAGATGTAAAATTCGGGGGAAAGAGCAATCCAATTCTAACGAGCAAGAAGTTCCAGGATGTTAAATGCCCCAAATGCAAAGGAAAAGCAAGAAGAGAGACCGACACAATGGGCGGATTTATGGATTCTTCGTGGTATTTCCTGAGATATTGCGACCCACACAATGATAAATCTGCATTTGACAAGGAGAAAGTTGAATATTGGATGCCTGTTGACCAATACATAGGGGGAATTGAGCATGCTGTCGGGCACTTAATTTACAGCAGGTTCTTTACAAAGGTTCTGAGAGATTTGGGTTTGGTAAAGATTGACGAGCCTTTCATGAGATTATTCAACCAAGGTGTTGTTTACAAGGATGGAAAGAGAATGAGCAAGAGCCATGGAAATACAATCACGCAGGAAGAAATCAGCAACAAGTGCGGAATTGACAGCGCAAGATTATTTTTGATGTTTGTTGCTTCTCCTGAATCTGATATGGAATGGAGTGACGATGGTATAGAGGGAATTTCAAGGTTTGTAAGAAGAATATTTGAATTAAAAGCTAACAAGAAGGGAGATGCAAAATCAGAGCATTATAGGAACAAGTTCATCAGGGACATAACTTTGGATATAAATAACTTCAAGTTCAACATGGCTATAATCAAATTGATGAAGTTCTTGGAAATTATCAGAGAGAACTCGGACAAGCAATCTTATGAAGATTTCCTAAAAATGCTTTCTGTTTTTGCGCCTCACATAGCGGAAGAACTATGGGAAAAACTTGGCAATAAGAATTTTGTTTCTCTTAGTGATTGGCCAAAGTTTGACGAGAATAAGATTGACGAGAAACTGCAGCTGGCTGAGAAAAATGTTGAGAAAACAATTGAAGATGTCCTAAACATCCTGAAGATTGTCAAGGAGAAAGAAAATAAAGAAGGGGAGAAGATTTACATTTATGTCATTCCAAATGAACTTGAAAATTACAATGCTAAAGTTCTGACAAGGAGAATAGGCAAACCTGTTAGTGTGTTTGCTGTAAATGATAAGAAAAAATATGATCCTTCCCAAAAGGCAGCAAAGTCAAAGCCCGGAAAGCCGGGAATTTATGTCGAATGATTTATAAGCTATATTAACTATTAGTTTAAAGATGATAAAATTGAATATGAAAGGAGGTGATTAGATGGCGTTAACTGCAGATATGTTTGCCGGAGGTGCCCTTGCAGGGCTTCTTTTAGGGTTAGGTGTAGCTGCCATATTTATCGTGTTGGCTGTTTATGTATATATTGCTATAACACTTAT
>CAYGYN010000054.1:0-7897 GCA_964354195.1 Candidatus Woesearchaeota archaeon
ATGGCTACATGACAGGGCAACAAATATACAATGGGAAAATAATATCAGGTATGCTACTGGATTATTCACAGATATCACGGAGCGCAAGAAAGCCGAAGATACCCTGAAAGAGAGCGAGCAAAAATTCAGGGGCTTTTTTGATGGCAGCAATGACGCAATTTTCATTGCTGATGCAAAAACAAGACAACTAGTGGACTGCAACAAAAAAGCAGAAGATATTATAGAATACCCAAAAATAAAAATCCTCTCCATGAGAGCAGACAATCTTCATCCCAAAGACAAGACTAAGGAAACAATGGAAGGATTCAAGAAACAGCTGGAAGGAAAGATAGGGATAGTTGAATCAGAAGTTCTGACGAAAAGCGGGAAACGAATTCCAGTCTCAATAAATGCCTCATCCATATTTATTAATGGGAAGAATTATCTGCTGGGAATTTTCAGGGACATTACTGGGAAGAAGAAAGCAGAAGACGCAATAAAGGAATCTGAAGGTAAGTTAAGGATATTAATTGAAAATATACCTCAAAAAATATTTCTCAAGGATAAAAATTTAGTTTATATCTCCTGTAACAAACATTATGCTGATGATTTAAAGATTAAGCCTGGTGAGATAGAAGGCAAAACGGACTATAAATTTTATCCTAAAGAATTGGCTGAAAAATACAGAAATGACGATATAAAAATTATAAAATCTGGAAAAATAGTCGATATAGAAGAAGATTACATTAAAAATGGGCAGAAGCTATTTGTGCACACTATTAAAACCCCTGTCAAAAATGAAAAAGGAAAGATTAATGGCATATTGGGCATATTCTGGGATATCACTGAGAAAAAGAAAGCAGAGGAAATCATAAGAAAAGAAATTGAAAGAATGAAGGAAATTGATGAAGCAAAGACAAACTTCCTTAACATTGTCTCGCATGAGATGAAAACGCCTCTTACCGCAATAAATGCGCATCTTGGTGTTCTCGATGACTTGAAAACAAATTTGAGCGAACAGGAACTTTTAAGTTTGAGTGCTATAAAGCGCAATAATTATCTTCTAAAGAGCCTGATAGATAACATTTTGGAGCTTTCAAGGATAGAATCCGGAAAGTTTGAATTGAATATGTCAAAGATAAACATTGAGAGGGTAATAAAGGAAGTTAAAAGTAATCTCGAGATTTTATCAGAAAAGAAAGGCTTGCAGCTTATCATTGATGTCGGTAAACTTCCCGAAATACTCGCTGATGAGATGCGTGTCCGGGAAATCCTGAATAATCTTATCAGCAACTCCATAAAATTCACAGACAAGGGATGGATAAAAGTCAAGGCAGAAAAGCAAGACAATCACGTTGCAATAAGTATTATTGACACTGGCATAGGCATTTCCAAGGACAAAATAAATAATCTCTTCCAAAAATTCTATCAAATCGACCCCTCAATAGGCAGGAGATTCGGCGGCACAGGATTAGGACTGGTAATAACCAAGCAATTAATCGAATTGCAGGGGGGCAAGATAACAGTCGCAAGCACATATGGCAAAGGCTCAACTTTCTCAGTCCTGCTGCCTATAAATAACCATATTCTGAAAGGGGGTGCAAAATGAAGAGAATACTCTACGTAGAGGATAATGAAGACACTGCAGACGCAGTAAAGCTAATCTTGGAGAACCAGGGTTTCCATCTGGATATTGCGTCTTGTGGCAAAGATGCTCTGACCAAGGCAAAGGAGCATTTTGATTTGATTCTCCTTGACATAATGCTGCCAGACATGTCGGGCTGGGATATATTTGAAAAGTTGAAGAAAAAAGACCATGTAAAATTCGCTTTTCTCAGCGCAATTCCAGTCTCAAGTGAGAGAATGCGGGAGCTGAAGAAAGCTGGAGTTTCGGATTATATCACAAAGCCCTTTGAAAAAGAAGATTTGATTAAAAGAGTCAAAAAAATAATTGGACCCTGACATTAATCTTATGTTTGAGAATAGCAGAGATAATTTTAAAAACCCTCAAAAATAGATAAGGAAACAAAATGGCATCAACACTGATAATAATCTCGGTAGAGAACCTGCAGAAAGAAGTAAATGGCATAGTTAAAACTTTCAATAAAATGCCGGGTATCTATGTATCTCTTAACAAGACCCACGAGAGCATAGAAAACCTCCTAAAAAAAGAGAAAATAAACACAAACAAGCTCTTTTTCATAGATTGCGTCACTTCTGAACAGAAAAGAGACGACGTTTTGCACATATCTCCTAGGGAACTCGGCAAGTTAAGCTCTGCAATAAGCACTTTCATCAAAGATATTCCTGGAAAGAAATTTCTGCTCATAGATGCACTCTCAACACTCCTTATCTACAATGATGAAAATAAGGTTGCCCGGTTTGTAAAGGAGACTATTGAATTTGCCGCAGAAAAGGATGTTGAAGTAATCGCCTTAAGCCCAAAAACAAAGGGCGAGGAACTGTTGAACAAGATATTCAACTTTTTTGACAAAGTAAAGAAAAAATAACATGGAAACAAGAGGCAGCCTGATAGATAGAATTGTTCTTGGAATTTCTATAGTTCTAATTTTGGCTCTTGTTTGCATTATAATCTCCTCCTCCTTTGCCAGCAGCGAGATAATTAATCTTAAGACAGAAAACAAGAATTATTCAAAAGAACAGGTAGAAAACAATTCTTTTTTTGATATATTCATAACCATCCCCCAGAATTATGAGAAAATCCAGCCAGGTGGAGAGCTTTTAACAAACGTCAAATTAATTAATCTTGGAGGCGCTGGACGCGTGGATGTTCTGATGAACTATGAGATAAAAGATTCAAATGATAAAACTATTCTAACAAAGAAAGAAACAGTCGCTGTAGAAACACAGGCAAATTTTGTCAGAACCTTTGACATTCCTCAGGATGCAGAAACCGGAGCGTACAAGGTTTACGTGAAACTTGTCTATGCTGATGGCAAAGAAGCAGCCGCAGAGGCTTCCTTTGAGATTGTCAAGGCTGAAAACCAAAAAACCAAGGATTATTTTATTTATGGCTCACTTACAGTCATTATTCTGGCAATATTAATTTATCTTGCTATGAAATCTAAAATAATAATAGAAAGAATAAAAATGAAACTTCGAATCCGCAACATAGTAAAGAAGAAATTAGGATAAATACATGATAGTTTTTAATGTTCTCGCCCTTTCTTCCTTTGCGTTATTTCCACGGAATTTTATAAAGTAAAGCACTACAATAATAGCCAACACAATCAATCCCATTATAATAACCGGCTTAAATTTGGCAAATTGTGAAAAAGGGAGCACCCTGAAAGTCTTCTCGGAATAAGCTGTCTGATTCTTGCCGTAAGATATCCTTGCGGTTGCAGTGTAGTTTCCAGGCTCAAGCTTGAGAAAACCAAAGTTCTTTATTAGAGAATCTTCAGTATAAACAACTTTATCATCAATTCCTCTATAGTATTCCTTGCTTTTATCATCCAAGATTGCATACTCTATATTGATATGCGACGGACCCTCCCCAAAGTTGAAGAATTTTATGTAAATCGTCAAATCTGCTGTGCTATAAATCTCCTTCACAGGCAAATCCACTTCTATATCAAAGAGTTCCTTGTAATCTGCCTTCACAGCCTTTTTTTCATCATAAGTCTGAATGTGAAATCTCGCAATCTCGCCCTCTATTGAATCCAAATTCAATTCCAGTATCTTTTTCTCTTCAGTATATTTATCTATAATTTCGAATATCTTGGATTCATTTTTCTTTAGAATTATAGTTTGGTTTCCAAGAGTTATAAGTTCAATCTCGTTGTTAGTAATTTCCATTACATAAAGATAATAACCTTCGCCATGAATTATCATCTTTATCGAATCATCTTTTTTTAATTCAAGAGTCCTGCCCAAGTCAATACTGCTCTGGCTTATCTCCCATGTTCTATTGCTCTGCTCAAAAAGAGGTTTGTTTGTCTCTTCTATATATGTAGTTACAACTCTCGAGTTCATGCCTTCGCTCGGCACATCGCCGGTTATTGCTGCATTAGAAAAGCAAATGCTCACGGCAAAAATAACTGCAATAGCTATGCAAAGCAAACATACTCTTTCTTTCATCAGTTAAAAATCTGCTTTTAAGAATATAATTATGACGTTGAAATTATCAATTTTTCACAGAAATCTCGTTTATAACCTCAACTAAAATCAGGAATTTGCAATCTCCTTAATCAAACCTATATCCGCAATTCTTCACACCAAAAGCTTTCAAATCAAATTTGTCAATTGGAAAATCCTTGTGGCAGAACCATGGGCGCTTTTTGTAAGTCTTGCACAATCCTGTTTTCTCATCCCAGAACTTGCAGCCCTTGCAGCACTGTCCGCATTTCCTGCATTTTCCTTTCCTCAAAGCCAATTTCTTGGAAATATAATCCTTGTCCACAGCTTCCATGAACTTTCTTCTCAATCTGTTTGGAATCTTAATCAATTCTCTCATCCAAACCTCCAAATAAATGCCCACGACAAGACTGCAAGCAAAATTCCTGCAATATAATAAAGAGGTATTCTGAATCTGCCGAGAACTATCCAAGGATAATAGCTTGCAAACTTAGGGTTCCATTCAGATAATTTAACAACAGGATTGACAACAAACCACATAAAATCCTGGATAACCAGCCCAGAGGTATAAGCGCTGAACAGCATCCCAAATAATTTGAAATCCCATCCAACTAAGCTAAAAGGCAGTCCAAAAATAAGCAAAGGGAACATGACGTAGACAATGTAAAAATGATATCTTGTTGTAATGTAATATTTCCCAATCTTCAACTTCCAGCCAAGCTTTCCTTTATCCCATGCATTTCTTCCTTCAGTAGAAGATTCCCAGAAAGACATTGCTAAAAGCGCGCCCCAAACGCAAGCGAAAATTAATATTGTATTCATGCTTTATTTTTTCCTTTTGCAAAAACGCCGACGCCCGGAATCGAACCGGGAGATCCCGAAGGAAACCTGTTCTCAAGACAGGCAGAGTACCATTGTCTCACGTCGGCTTAGTTATAACTCACAATTATAACTTATAAAGTTTTAGAATGCCCTCTTCCATCAATGCGCTTTCCAAGATAAGTGCCCACCCTTGCATAAGCCTTTGCCATGTCTTTACTTCCATTAGCAATCTGTTTGATAACCCCATCATAGAAATAATGTCTCATTGCTTTCAGTTGCATAGAATTCAGCTCCCCAGAAACAACCCCTCTCTTAATAATTTCAATAATTTCAGATGATGAAATAGGATATCCTGCTTCAGCACACCCTTTAAGAACCCGGAAAATTTTTTCTCCATTCAGGTTTTTCATTTCCACCAATTCAGCGAGTTGTGGCAGCTTCATCTTTATAATACAATCTAACAATTGCAACCCTATTTAAAATAAATTATACTAAAATTTCACTTTCTCAAATCAGAAGAAATCCAGCTGTTCCTAACTAGCTGGCTTATGCAATACTTTTGGATAAACAACGGAATGCTCAACCAAATAGCGATGCTAATCCAGCTGCAGATTCTGCAGGTTTTTCTTCTTCCTTCTTCACTTCTGCCTTAGCGGGTGCTGCTGCGGGCGCAGCTGCCATCACGCTTGCATTCTTCAACTCAGCCTCAAGGTCAACTCCTTGTATGCTCGCTATAAGTGTCTTGACTTTGGCTTCGTCTACTGTTGCTCCAGCTGCAGAAATAACCTTCTTCAGGTTTTCTTCATTGACTGGCTGTCCAAGCTTGTGCAAAAGCAATGCGCCGTATATGTATTCCATTATTTATCCTCCTTACAGTTTTATCATGAACTTGCCGCAGGTTGTCCTGCTGGTTCCACCGGCTTGTCCGGCTCTGTTTTATTCAATAATTTCGCGATAGCTGCCTCATGTGAAGCCGCCTTGGCAAGTATGAATTTCAAGCTGTCTGTGCAAACATAAACTCTCGAAACCGCAAATCCAAGCGCCCTGCCTATTGCATCTCTTAAATCTTCGTAAGCTTTCTTCTTGTCTATCCTTATTCCAACATAAACTTTATCGTCTTCCTTGTCATATGCGGCAACAGGCTCAAATCCTACTTTCATCGGCTTTATGTCTAACTTTGCCATAACACCTGCAACATTTTCTTTGATAGCCTCTCCAGCCCTCACAATTGTGTGTGGCAATTTGATTGCAAGCTTTCCGCCTTCAACAGCAACCCTCAAGCCAACACCAGATAATTCGGAAATTGCAGGTCCTGGAACTAGAGAAGTTGGTCCTGGCTCAACATTAATGTCTTCTGGCGCAATATCTCCTGCTCTTGCCTTTGTTGCGCTCTGGTTATCAGCAAGCATTCCTGAAAGCGCAAAAGGTTCTAAGTCCGAGAAGAATAATGCGATGTCTGCTCCAATATTCTCTTTTATCTTGTCAAGCGAGGATTTTCCAACAGCATCAATAGCCCTTAGAACTATTGATTTCTTCGCAACTCGAATATCTGCCTTGCCCCTCAAGTTCTTTTTTATTTCATGGAACTGTGAGCTTGGCAATCCTTTTGTTGATGCAATAAGAAATGTTCTGCTTTTCTTTATCTTGTCGCTAATCTCCTGAACAAGTTTAATCTTGTATTCTGGAACTTCTCTCTTAGGTATGTCTTTATTATTTGTTTTTTTCTTTGCCATTTTAGCTTATCTCCACCTGTATCGGCTTGCTCATTGTGAGCTTTATCATTACTTTTCTTACATTATCTTTCTTGACAGGAAGTGCATTTACAATTCCTTGGTAAATAGCCAAGATATTCTCAAGAATTTTCTCATCAGGCATGCTTTCCTTTGCAACAGAAACTTTAACCGCTGCTTCTTTCACTCTTATTTTCATTGAGTTGTTAATTCTGTCAAGCAAAGCTCTTATTGTCTTCTCATCCTCATTTGCAAGTATTCCCATCTGCGGAGACGGCATCTTTCCTGCAGGTCCAAGAATTTTGCCAAAATTTGTAGCAACTGATGGCATGAGTGGCGCAGCTGCGATGAAGAAATCAAATTCTTTTACAAGATTCTTTAGTGTCTTCTTATCCTTGTATTTTGGAAAATCAAGATTTGTTATTGTTCTTATCATCTCAGACTTTTTAGTCAGAAATCCGCAGACTTTTTTGTCCTTAATCTTGTTTGGAATATTGACAATAGTCGCTATATTATCTTTCTTGGGGTCAATTCCTTTTAGGCTTACAAGCAAGTCTATGCTCTGGTCAAATTTCTTTTTCTCCAGTTTTCTCAGTTCAGCTAATGCTTGTTTTAGTTCCATTTTGTTGTATATCTCCTAAGTCACGACTCAAGGCCATAGAATATATGACTTGAGTACTTAGTCAAACGATATTAATTCTTTAGGCAAATTTGTCTTTTTAAATGTTATTGTTATTTGAAGAAAATCTTGATTACATCCGCAATAATGAAACCAACTGCCCCTATTGCCAAAATGCCCAAAGCCGATACTTTTGCAACAGCCTTGAACTCGTCATTTGTCGGCTTCCTGAGAAGATGCCAGACCCTAAGGCATTGAAGGTAAAATGAATTAATCTTTTCTTTTGCTATTCCAAGTACCATACTGATAAGATAAATTTTAACTTTTTAAACTATTCTCTCAAGCATTATTGCTCTTTGACAAAATCAATTCCCAGCTCTTCTTCCAAGGCTGTTGCTTGGTCTTTGCTTAGCTCCGTGGAAACACCCATTATCTGGGCGCTCTTAACACCTGTGACTATGAGAAGGACTTTCATAGATTTCTCCATGTCTGCTGAGATTTGTGCGCCCGAGATTATCTTTGCGTCAGGAGACACCTTTGTCCCAAGGATTTCCATGACTGTCTTGTATTCATCAAGCGACATGTCTGGTCCGCCAATTATATTTACCAAAGCGCCAGAGGCGTTTGTTATATCCACATCAAGAAGCGG
>CAYGYN010000055.1:0-15954 GCA_964354195.1 Candidatus Woesearchaeota archaeon
CTGTTAAGTTTGTTGGGGTGCAGTTTTCTCCCATAGTCTCGGAAATAGTTTCATTTGTGCATATTTCCTGAGTTGTCCCAGGGATTGTTTCATTGAGGCATATAGTTGTAATTTCTCCAGGAATAGTCTCGTTTCTGCAAACTTCTGTTGTCTCATCAACACATACATCTTCTGTTTCATTATCAACTGTTTCTTCATGACAAACAGGGCGAGTCACATCCTCACAGATTTCTTGGGTTGTTCCACTCCCAGTTTCATCATGGCAAATTTCTTCTATTGTTTCAGGAGTTGTTTCATTGTGGCACACTTCCCGAGTTGTTTGGATTGTGTTATTTATGCAAGAAATAGTTTCATTTGTGATTTCAACATAGCTTATCTGGTCTCCAAGGAACTGCTCAAAAGTTTCTGCTGCTTCTGCAAGAGTTGTTCCACCTTTAGAAAGAGTTAATTTTATCAGGGTATCTTTTTGAATAATATCCCCTGGCTGGATACCAATAGTTAGGCTTCCAGCCAGGGGCGCGTTTATGGTATAAGTTGGTTGTATATCGAGTGTTACTTTTGCGATAGGAAGATATGACAAGAATCCAATCACAATCAAAGCTACAATAACTAAGAGAACAAGAAGAATTTGGAGGAAGAAAGAAGTGGTGAATTGTGGTATAACTTGCTTTGAAGTTTCTTTAGGCAGCTCAGAACCAATATATTTTTTCTTTACAACCCCATTCTCTCTGTAGGATTCATAATAGTAAGGTCCATGGACTTTACCATTCTTTCTTACATACCTCTTATATACCATAAACAACTCTTTTGCTTACTTTTTAGAGAAAAACATAATATTTAAAGGTTGTTCCACATAATTTAGGTGAAACAAATGGCACTTAAAGAGTTAAAAAAAGCATATAAGGAGAAGAAGCAGGAGCTAAAATCAAGGCTTCAAGAGTTCAAGCATCTCCCGGAGAGCAAGCAGTTCGATGAGTTTGTCTTCTGCACACTTACACCGCAAAGCAACGCCCAGAAGTGCTGGCAAGCTGTGGAACAAATTTCCGCTTTAAATGATTTTGCCGAAGATAAAATACGATCCATTCTAAAGTCAAAAACAAGGTTTCATAACAACAAAACTTGCTATCTTATTGAAAATAAAGCCAAGTGGAACAACTTACGAGAGTCTTTGAATAACAATAACACAAAAGAACTGAGAAATTGGCTTGCTGATAATGTCAAAGGCTATGGCTTGAAAGAAGCATCGCACTTTTTAAGGAATATAGGAAAATCAAAAAACCAAATAGCTATTCTTGACAGGCATATTCTGAGGAATATGCAGAAATATAACATTATATCAGACATAAAAATAAAGAACAAGAAAGATTATCTTGAAAAAGAGCAAAAATATCTTGATTTTGCAAACCAAATAGGCATCCCAGCAGACGAATTAGACTTATTATGGTGGAGCACGGAAAATGGCGAGATATTCAAGTGAAAAGTCCTATTTTTCAGATTGAAAAGTCTCCCCTAATGCTCTCAAGATAGGTTTTATCATCAGATTTCTATAGCACCTCCAATAGGGTCTTGTTCTGCCAGTTACTTTATCATTGCTATCTGCAAGCCTTGTAGCTGCTTTAAGTTCAACCCCATCAAGCAGATAACCTCTTGTAAACTTAATAGGTCTTCGGGCGTCATTTCTAGGTTCCTTCTCATAAGCAGTTTCAAAGTGCTTGTCTAATTTAGCCCTAAATTCTGCAATTTTATCAGCCTCGACATTACCAAGGTCTCCCAATCTTATCCTTAGCTCATTCTCAAAAGGCTCGGAAAAATAGAACCAAACTCCACTGTATTGGAAATGTATCTTTAACTCCTCTCCCTCTTTTACATCCGGACCATCAAGGAGGCAGCGGAAACCGCGCAGGACCTGGGTACCATTTCTTGTCAGGAAAGCAGAGCTAATAATCGAAAGCCTTGAAGCAAGGTCTTTTAAGCCAGACAACGACCCGCCTTTTACCTTTATAACCTTGCTATTTGCTCCATCAACAATTGCAAAATCTGCAAAGCCTCTTTCATATGCACTAAAGAACTCGTCAAATAAGTTTGAAGATATAGTATCAGGCATAATTTTCAAAGGATATGCTCTTTAAAAACAATTACTACACTCCACCATATAAGTCAGTAGTAAGCTAAGGTTTAAAACTTCAACTTCTCTTTACAGAAGTTGAATGGGTTAAAGATTTGCTATAAGCAAATCTTTAAATAAAAACTATCTCTCTTTTATATATGAAAAAAGTGATGGTGATTAGCCTTGGCGGCTCGCTTATAGTTCCTGAAAACATAGATTTCCGTTTCTTGGAAGACTTTAAGCACACCTTAAGAAAGCACTATAGTAAATACAATTTTGTTATTGTCTGCGGTGGAGGCACAATTGCAAGGAAATATATCTCTATCCTTAAGGCAGACAAGCAGCCCGAGAAGCAGCTATCCCTTGCAGGTATTCTCGCCACAAGGGCAAATGCACGAGTTATGATGCAATTCTTCGGCAAGAAGGATTCAAATGACAATCTCCCCAGTGATATGAGAGACATAAAAGACAATCTAAAGAAAAACAAGGTTGTTATCTGCGGAGCTCTGCGTTATAAGCCTCATTCAACATCTGATGGAACAGCTGCAAGATTAGCGCATTTTCTTGGAGCAGAGTTCATAAACATGACAAATATCAAGGGGCTTTACACAGACAATCCCCTCACAAATAAAAATGCCAAATTTATCCCAGAAATCAACTGGAAGGACTTTGAAGAGATGGCTGACAAGTCCAAATACACCCCTGGGCAGCACTTTGTCCTTGACCAGGAAGCAGCCTCAATAATCCGCGAATATAAGATAAGTACCTACATTATAGGTCCTCACGTAAAGAACATCGATAAAATCCTAAAAGGCAAGAAATTTATAGGCACCCTTATTTCTGGTTAACATGATAAACACCCCTAATCTTGAACAAGCCAAGAACCAAATAAAGAAATCCAAGGAGAAACCAATCATAGTCATAGCTCAAAATGACGAGTTTAACCGTAAAATCCTCGAATATGGGCATTTTGACATTATTCTTGGCATTGAAAAGGGAGAGAGAAAAAGAACCCTTAGGAATATAGATTCTGGATTTAACGAGGTTTTAGCGCATATAGCTGCAAAGAACAAAATAGCACTCGGCATTGACATAGAAGAATTAAACAAACTTACAAAGAAAGAACAAGCTCTGCGTTTAGAGCGGTTAATCCAAAACATAAAACTCTGCAGAAAAGCCAAAGTTAAAATAAAGCTAATGAACATTAAAGATAAAAAAGAGGCTTTTGCCTTCTTAATTAGTCTTGGTGCATCAACCAATCAGACAAAGGAAGCCTTATAGGTAATCTTTTTAATCCCTAATAACATACAATTAAAATGAAAGAAAAGAGTGAAAATCCAAAAGAACTTGAATCCTTAATTGAAAAGCTATCTCCTCTTGAAATAAAGATAATTCCCTTCTTGAAAGAGCCAATTGACAAGATTGAGAAGAAATCAGGGCTCGATTCTGTCTCTGTTCTGAGAGCATTGAAGTTTCTTGAAGTAAAAGGCATAGTCAAATTAAAGACCACAAGCAAGACAACTATTGAACTTGGAACAAATGGAGTTTATTACAAGAAGCATAATCTTCCTGAAAGGAATCTTCTGCTTGTTCTCGAGCAAAACAAGAGCCTTGATTTGGAAGAAGCAAAGAAATTAACAAAACTTTCTGAAAATGAATTCAAAGTTTCCCTCGGAGTTCTAAAAAATAAGGCAATGATTAACATGGTGGGCGGTAAGATAACTCTAAATGCCAGCAAAGAAGAGCTATCAAAGAAATCTTTTGAAGAACAGCTTATTGAGATGCTACCAAGCGAGAAGGAAAAACTCTCTCCCGAGTTACTCTACGCTCTTGAGAACTTGAAAAGAAGAAAAGATATCCTAGAAATCAAGGAGAAACCAATCATAAGCTTTGAACTCACAAATCTAGGAAAACAACTAGCGGGAAAAGAAATAAAATCTGAATTCTTGGAAGAAGTCACACCTGAAATAATAAAAGATTGGCAGAGAGGCAAGAAATTCAGAAAATATGATATAAGCGCTCTTGTTCCAGTCATCAATGGCGGCAAGAAACATTTTGTAAACCAATCAATTGACTATGCAAAGAAGATATGGACTGATTTGGGATTCAAGGAAATGCAAGGCAGTATAGCAGATTCTTCATTCTGGGTATTTGATGCTCTCTTCACGCCCCAAGACCATCCTGCAAGGGAGATGCATGATACCTTCTTTATAAAAGACATAGAAGCAAAGCTTCCAGATGATAAAATTGTCCGAGCCGTGAAACAAGCTCATGAATCTGGAATAGAAAAAAGCAAGGGATGGAACTCAAAATGGGAGGAAAAAGAAGCCAAGAAATTAGTTCTTAGAACCCACACAACAAGCCTATCAGCAAGAACCCTATCAAGCCTCAAAAAAGAGGATTTGCCAGCCAAATATTTCGCAATAGGCAAAGTTTTCAGGAATGAAACAGTGGACTGGAGCCATGGATTTGAGTTTTATCAAACCGAAGGCATTGTTATTGACCCAAAAGCCAATTTAAGGCATCTTTTAGGCTATTTAAAGCAGTTCTACAAGAAGATGGGTTATGAAAAAATCAAGTTTGTCCCCTCATTCTTTGCCTATACCGAGCCCTCTGTAGAAGTGCAAGTCTGGCACCCTGGAAAGAAAGTCTGGTTAGAGCTAGGTGGAGCAGGCATATTCCGCCCAGAAGTCACAGTTCCCCTTTTAGGCTCTCCAATTCCAGTTCTAGCCTGGGGGCAGGGCTTTGATAGGATAATTATGGATTTCTACAACATCAAGGACTTGAGGGAAATGTATGCTAATGACATAAAACAGCTAAGGCAAAAGAGGGTCTGGATAAAATGATAAACGAAGGAATGAAGAAAATGATAGAGACTAATGCTCTAGGATTAGCAACCACAGATGAATCAGGAAACCCTCATAACATAGCAGTCGCCTATGTTAAAGTTGTATCAAAAAATCAGCTAATCATCTCAGATAATCATCTAGTCGAAACAATAGCAAACATCAAGCAAAACCCAAACATTTCTCTGGTTGTATGGGCTAAGAACTGGGAAAAGAACTGCATAGGTTATGAATTAAATGGAAAAGCTGAATACTTTACCTCAGGAAAATGGATAGAATTTATCAAGAAGATACCCATAAATGATGGAGAACCCTGCAAGGGAGCTATTATGATAACAATAAACAAAGTGAAGGTTTTAACTTAACATGGAGATAAAAGAACTTAAAGAATTTGCAAAGGAAACCGAAGATAAATTTATTAGGTATTACAACAAAACAAAAGAAGAATTAATACCATTTCATGCGCTAAAAATAGGCGAAGAAGCAGGAGAGCTATTTGAACAAGTCCTAAACCACCATAACATTCAAAGAAAAGAAAAAACAATAAACAAAGAGAAAATGGGTGAAGAAATAGCTGATGTTCTATTAGCAGCTATAGTGTTGGCTCAGAGTTTAAACATAGACATAGAGAAAGAACTTGATAATAAAATGAAAAAGAACAGGGAGAGGATTAAATAATCAACATGGCAACCATAAAAATCCCAAAGAAAGAAATTGAAAAGCACATCAAGCTCTCGGAAGAAAACTTGAACAGGATAATGCTCCTAGGAATTCCAATTTCTGTTCAAGGTGAGGAAGTTGAGATAGAAATAACACCAAACCGCCCTGATTTGCTTTCGCTTCAAGGTTTCCTTAGGGCAGTAAATAGCTATTTCAAGTCATCAGGGATGCAGAGATATAGAGTTCATTCGCCTGAAAAAGAGTTCAAGGTAATAGTTGATTCTTCTGTTTCAGCAGTTCGTCCATTCACAGCATGCGCAATTGTAAAGAAACTCAAGTTTGATGACGAAAAAATAAAGACTTTGATTGACATGCAGGAAAAACTTCATTCAACAATTGGAAGAAACAGGAAGAAGGCAGCAATCGGCATCTATCCGCTTGAGAAAATAACACTTCCAATAACCTATGAAGCAAGAAAACCAGGGGAAATAAAATTCCGTCCTCTTGAAAGCGAAAAAGAGATGACAGGAAACGATATTCTCAAGCAGCACCCGACAGGAAAAGAATATGCAAAGCTCCTTGAGAGTTACTCTACATACCCAATATTCAAGGATGCAAAAGGAAACATCTTGTCAATGCCGCCAATCATAAACTCCCACGAAACAGGCAAGATAACAGAGCAGACAACAGAAGTCTTTATCGAATGTTCAGGTTCCGACTTGGAAACTCTCAAAAAGATTCTCAACATTATCGTTACAACGCTCGCGGACATGGGTGGGCAGGTCTATGCGATGGAATTGGATTACAAAAATTGTAAGGTAACAACCCCTGACTTGAAGCCTGAGCATATTCGAGTTTCTTTAGACAATGCAAACAAATTATTGGGACTAAATCTTAAGGAAAAGGATTTGCAAAAGCTTCTCCCAAAGATGGGCTATGAATACGAGCGAGGTAAAGTCTCTGTGCCTGCCTGGAGAACAGATATCTTGCACGAAGTTGACATTATAGAAGACATAGCCATTGCATACGGCTATGACAATCTTGTTCCAGAAATCCCAGAGGTAGCTACAATAGGTGAAGAATCAATAGAGTCAAAGATAGAGGGCAAAATAGCTGAGATTCTTATTGGTTTGGGATTGATTGAGACCTCTTCGTACCATTTAATCAAGCAGGAAGAGGCAGCCGAGTTAAAAGATAATAAGATAGAAGTTGCTGATTCCAAGACAGAATACAAGGTTCTTCGCCCTAATTTGTTAATCCCAACACTTAGGATATTCGCAGAAAACAAGGATAATGAATACCCCCAAAAACTCTTTGAGATAGGCACAGTTTTTGAGAGGAGTAATAAAGAGGAAACAGGTATAAAAGAGAGCCAAAACCTCATAGTTGCCTGCTCTCCTGGCAATTTCACAGAATTGAAAGAAATCCTTGATTATCTGACAAGAATGCTTGGAGCAAGCTATATGCTCAAAGATGCAGCAAAAGAAGGATTTATAGAAGGCAGGACAGGAGCAATCCTCATGAATAACAAGCAAATAGGGACAATAGGCGAACTGCACCCAGAAACCCTAAAAGCTTGGAACATCAAGCTCCCTGTTGCAGTTCTTGAGCTTTCACTTGAGGATATTTTCTCTAATTTCTTGCAAAAACCAAAAAACCCTTAAGTGGGGTTTTTGGGTGCTCAAGGAACAAAACAGCACAATTTCCCATAAAGTTCCTTGACATAATCATATATTTCTAATAACAGATTTCTTTTTAAAGCACATTTGAGTTTTTATTGTATGGCAAAAGGAGAAGTGATTATTATTGCCCCTGCTGATGGAAGAGGTTACAAATTTGCTAACGGAGTCTATAATTATCTTAGAGGCAAGCAAGAAAGAAGCTTTCCAGTCAAGATAAATCATCTGAACAGAAAAACATTCAAGGATGACGAATATAAGGTAATGATTGCTGAAAATGTTCGTCAAGCTGCCTGCTTCTATGTTCAAGACTCAAACAGGCAGCCTGCTGATTGGCTGACTGAGATGCTATTTGCCATGGAGGCCTTGAAATTTTCATCCCCCGAGCCAGGACAACTTGCAGTTGTAATGCCTTACATGAGATTTGCCCGCCAGGACAGAAAAAGCGAGTCCCGTGTGAGTGTAAATGCAAAGGCTGTCGCAAAATCAGTCTCCCAATATGCAGACAGAGGCATAGTTGTCGACTTGCATGTTCCGCAAATACAGAGTTTCTTTGATATTCCTATTGATCATCTCTATAGTCTGCCAACTTTTATAGAATATCTCATGAAAAAACATCCCAAAGCACTCGAAAGATTAGTGGTTGTTGCACCAGACGTAGGCGCAGCAAAAAGAGCAGGTTCTCTTCTCAAAAGACTAAAACAAAAGGGCATAAATGCAGACATGGCAATAGGTTACAAAACAAAAGAAAGAGATAACAATGCAGAGAAAGTACAGATAATCGGAAATGTAAGAAGAAGAAATTGCCTTCTGCTTGATGATATAATAGACACAGGCAAAACCATGTGTTTAGCAGGACAAGAATGCAGGAAAAAAAGTGCAAAAACAGTTTATGCCTATGCAACCCACGGCTTGTTCACAGAAGGGACAGAAAGATTCTCTGTTTTTGACAAGACATTCACAAGCGACACCTTATACCACAAACCAGACAAAAAAATAGAAACTGTTTCCCTTGTCCCTCTGTTCGGAGAAGCTATTTACAGAACAGTTGTCGGGCAATCACTAAGCGACTTGTTTGACAGATAGCATTTAGTTCTCTACTACTTTTCTAATATGCCTAACGTCCTCCAAAGGGATATAATAAGTATGACTATAACCTCCCCCGGGAGCCTTCTCCCCAGAAATAGACAATTTTGGAGGAGTGCCGCCAGCCATATTTGGAGTCAGATACCCTTGCCTTTTGCATGATTTTTTCAACCCTCTTAAAAATGGAAAATCAACCCTCTCAAAATAAACAACTTCCACATACAAATCCTCTCCCTCTCTCACCTTGGGCAAATCTTCTAACTTCATAGCAGATTACCCAAAATAGCTCTTTTCTCTTACTACAGAACTTGCAGGTTTTTTCAAGTCTTTTATTACCTTGATAAATCCAGGCTTGACAGAATTCCATTTCTTGCATATTTCATTAATCATCTCTGCCTCTCTTTTCTCAGAATATTCTATCTCAAGCTCAAGAGAGTCCAAAACGACATCAGATAAAACTCCATAAATCCTGTCAATCTCAGTTTTATCCTCAGAAGTCATGGATTTTATGTAAATTAAATAGACTCGGGGAGCAGTTACAGGATTTAACAGCATTTCAAGGAAGCTCATGGAGTTGATTATCTTCTCCATCATCACTTTCCTTATGGTTTTTATAAGTATTCCGCTCCTTCTTTTTATCTTCTCAATCTCAAAATCTTCATTTAGCGCCTTGAATGCAGGAAGCTTATACTGCTTTGCAAGTGCATTATACTGTTTTTCCAGTTCATTTACATCCATGTTTGCAAAATGAAAGCTCCTCTTATATATTTAACCATTATATTGAATACTATACAACAATGCTTAAGAAACCCCCAATTAACTCGTTAATATGAGAACCAAATTTTGGCTCAAGAGAGCCATTGAGCATGCGTCAAATTATGTCTCAAAATATACTGAAATACCCCTGTCTGAGTGCTATTTTGATTATAAAGTAAAAGGTGTAGAGAACCTGCCCGAGGGTCCTGCAATCCTTGTCCCAAATCACTGCATGATGACTGATGGGCCGTTCCTAAACTATCAAATAGTCCGCAGCAGGGGAAACAAGCTTACACATTTCTTTGTGCAAAAAGAGGTATATAAAAAATTAAAACTTTATTTTTGGGCAAGAGGGCAAATCCCGGTCAGGGTTGACAAAAGAAGCACAGATTCGGCAGTATTGAGGAGAACAAAGGAATATCTTGATTGGACAACTGATTATTTAGGAATATTCGCAGAAGGCCCGACAAAAGACATTGTCAATCCGGAAACTCATCGCATTGTTCCAATAAATGAGAGAAAACATGAAGTAGGAGCAGCTTTTATAGCAATCAAAAACCAAATTCCAATTGTTCCAGTAGGACTGAGGTCAAATGATTTTGTAGAAACCGAGACCTGGAAATATACCTTCTCAAAATTCGGGCAGGCATGGTGGACTCTTCAGAAATATGTATGGGAAAATGGAAGAGTCCCTTATTATATTAATTTTGGAAAGCCCATTTACCCAGAAAAACTTGATGATTCTGGCACAAGAAAGCAGGAGAAAACAGCAATAAGAGATTTAGCGCAAAGAGTCCGCGAGGAGGTCATCCGCCTTGCCCAGACTGCAAGAGATTGAAGAATTATTTGTAGCCGATAGCCATTCTTAATTGTATCAAATCAAGCATAACATCCACGATGGGCATTAAACTAACAACTACAAAAAGATCACCTTTGTTTAAATGGTCATACTCTTTATAGAGCCTTCTTTTGAATAAATCTCTTCTTTTGTGAATCTCGCTGACCTTGTTTATGTCATACTTGTAAAATAATTCGCTGTAAATCTTGAATAATTCTCCAATTTCCCAAATTAAATCTGCAGATTTCTTGCTCAAATTTGTGGGGATTCTCTTATTTATCAAAAAAACACCTTCAGTTACAACATAACCAGTGTAATTTTTTATTATCTCGATTATTTTTCCAAGAAAATTTATAATTGCAAAATAAAAAGTTGTTTTTCCTGCTTCTTCATGTCCAAATTTATTGAGCAATCTCTGAGCATAATTGACAAATCTCTTTACATTTACGTGCCTGAAAGGCATTGACTCGAGGAGAGTTTTGTCCTTTTTCCTTATCCCTTCATTAAGAGTTTCAAACATCTCATTAATCAAAAGAAAAATTCTTCTAAGGACAATATCAAATTTCTCTCTTGAATCTCCTGCAATTACTTCTATCTTGTAGCTTTTCCCAGCAGAACTGACAAGTTCAGCGCCTACAAGCGTGCTGACAACATAATTCATAATAGAAGGGAGTGTAATATCTGTGTTAGCAAGCCATCTTGCCGCCTTCTCGTCCTTAGTGTTAATTGTTATTGTATCATAGCCATAATTATAAAGACTTTGAATCAGCAGAATTATTGTTCCGCTGTCCAACCCAGTTACATCCACAGTTACCTGTCCTGCCCCCTTGAATGTTTCTTTGGACAATAAAAGACAATTTCCTTTCTCATCCAGTTCTATTTCATTGCCCTCTTTCAATTCATGGTTATCACACCATTTCCTCGGCAAACTTACTGTCAGGGTGTTATGTCCCTGCCTGATTATCTTCCTCCTCATGGAATATACAAGCATCAAGAGTATTTAAATATATTTTTTCATAAGTATATACTAGTATATTAAATATATTGCAAGAGTTAAATATCAGGGATTCTATATACTGTCATGAAATCTCTGAAGTTTATAATCGCGGGAATGCTCATCGTAGCCTTAACATCTTTTATTCTAATTGTTGGTATTGCTGTTAAATCAACGAATATAGACAGCAAAAATGTTAATTCAGAAGGTTATCAGGACTCACAACTAAGCGTGCTGCAAGATAATCCTGAAGATATTGCTCCTATCGCAACTGAAAACACCAGGAAAGCAGGCAGCCAAGAAGCAAAAACAAGTGCAAAAGCTTCTCAAGGCGAGTCTCTACCATCTCAAACTCCTCAGACTAACAACCCCTCAGACATACTTCTAAGCCCAGCATCCCAGAATGCAGAGGGGTTTGTCTATGCAAATGGCACAGAGTTTTATCTTAACAGCAAGCCATTCTATTTTTCAGGAGCCAATAACTACTATCTTAGGTATGCGGATATCTACTGCATAGCTTATGATAAGAACGGCGGATGCTCAAGAGAAGTTCTTGATGATGCCCAGCAGATGAATCTCTCTGTTGTAAGAACATGGGGCTTTACAGATGGAGATTACTATTGGGGCTCTATGCAGCCTTCCTTAGGAGTATACGATGAGCTAAACTTCAAGAAGCTTGACTATATCATAAAAGAAGCTTCTGAAAGAGATATAAAACTTATTATCCCGTTTGTCAATAATTGGCCAGAATATGGCGGAATGTGCCAGTATGCCCGATGGTGCAACATTACAAATGCCTCTTTATGCGACCCGTATGCGAAAACAGGCTCTAAGGCTATTGTGCATGACTCATTCTATACAAACAGCTGCACAAGACAATCCTACAAGGATTATATCGACTATATGCTCAACAGAGCGAACAGTTACACTGGTATAAAATACAAGGACGACCCAACTATTTTTGCATGGGAGCTTGCAAATGAGCCAAGAGCCATGTCAAATCCCGCAGTTTTGGATGATTGGATTGAAGAAATGGGCGCTTTTGTAAAATCCCTCGATGAAAATCACATGCTAACAACAGGCGAGGAAGGATTCTACAATGGAAAAGGAGCTGGGGAGCTATATAATGGCTCAATGGGCAATGATTTTATTGCAAACCATAATCACAGCAGCATAGACTTTGCGACATTTCACCTTTATCCCGATTATTGGGGCCTAAATCTTGCAGCATCGGTTAATTGGATATCAGAGCATGCAAATGATTCTCGTTCAATTTTAGGAAAACCAGTGATACTTGAAGAATTTAACAAACAAGGCGCTCAGAAAGACAATTATATGCAGGCATGGTACGATGCAATAAAAACCTCCAATGTAAACGGCAATCTCTTCTGGGAACTTATTGACCACAATTATCCATGGGACCCTGATTTTGGAATTAATTACCCTGAAAATGCTTCAACTGTTGGAATAATCTCAAACAGCACAGAATATTTGATAGGATTCAACAAGCAGAACTCTCCTTCCAACAATGCCCCATCAATAAACCCCATAAATAATCTCGCTGTAACTGAAGGAGATATAGTCGCAATAAACATCAGCGCATCTGATTTGGATGAAGACTATCTTTTCTATTCTATCAGCGATGCTTATCATTTCAACAGGATAAACAATCAATTTGCCTGGAATACGCATGCAGGGGACAGGGGAAACTACACGGTAACGCTCAGTGCAAGCGACGGCATAGATAAAAGCAGCACCACATTCAACCTGGAGATTCTTGAGAACAACAACTGCGTTGTTCCATTCAATAAAATGATAGCAAACATAGACATGACTCTCTGCCCGGGTTCGTATCACCTTCCTGACGGAATACAGCTTGCCTCGGATGTTGTCCTAGACTGCAATGGTGCAGAAATATATGGCAACAACACAGAATGGGGCATTACTACAAGCGGCGAGAATTCTGTTATCAAGAACTGCAAAATCAAGAAATATAAAATGGGAATACAGCTGCTGGGCGCATATGGTATTACAATAATCAACAACACATTCAGCTCATATCTCTATCACGGAATAAACATACGGGAATCCAATGGGATAAATATTACTGGCAATAATTTTACATATAATAGCGACATCGGAACCTACTGCTACCATTCAAGCGGCAATTAC
Source organism: Candidatus Woesearchaeota archaeon (assembly GCA_964354195.1). GTDB lineage: Archaea > Nanobdellota > Nanobdellia > Pacearchaeales > GW2011-AR1 > JAOAJC01. Next base: position 13,139 of record CAYGYN010000055.1, read on the forward strand.
ATAAGCAAAAACAGGTTCGTAACCAATGGGAAAGGCATTTATTTTGATGTCTGCTCCAAAACCGAAATCAATGAAAACTACTTCTACAGGAACAATGGCGGTGCAGTGCATCTCCTTGGCCTGTCAAATAACAATACTCTCTCAAAGAATAATATGGTAGAAAATGGAATTTCATGGAGTCAGGGCGGCGGAGTTATAATTCAGGGGAAAGATAACACAATTATCAAGAACAATATTTCCGGGAATTACAATGGCATCACAATGTCAAACAACCCAAATAACATCAGCTTCAACAACATCTGGCAAAATGCATATTATGATATATTCAATAGCCTTCAGAATAATTCTGTCACACCAAACTGGTTTGGAACAACAAACTGCATAGCAATACAGGACAAAATATACGATTGTCATGATAATCCAAGTTATGGCTGCCTCAACTTTGAGCCAATCCTTAATGCACCTTATCCAGGTGGGCATGCAATAATGTGTGGGATAGCCTGCTCCATGAATTCTGACTGCGGAGATAATGGATGGGTGGATGGCTTATTGTGCAAAGAAGGCAATATATGGGGAACATACAGGGAATATACCTGTCATAACAACAGCACTATCAGTTCTTATTGCAGCTACGAAGACAATGACATGATTAAAAAAGAATGCAAATATGGCTGCGAACAAGGAGTATGCACAGACATTAAGTTCACCTGCTCGTCAAACGCAGAATGCGGAACAGACGGTTTTATAGGAAGTTTGTTCTGCGCCATGGGCAATGTCTTGCAGCAGTACAGGACATGGACTTGCAATAATCCTGCAACAATAAGCTCATACTGCAGTTACAATGATACAAAACAAATAACAGAAGTTTGCAATGGAAGCTGCCTTGATGGCAAATGCACTCCCCCAATGTGTTCTATTGACTCAGATTGCGGGAACAACTCATGGATTGGAATCCCTTACTGCCAAGGCAATGAAGTCTGGCAGAATTACAGGACTTACAACTGCATACTTGGAACTTGCAGTTATTCTGACTCTCCAAAAGCAAAGGAAAACTGCACAAGCTGCTCAAATGGCGTTTGCAGCACAACCAATGCAACTGCAGACTTGGAACTTTTAGGTTTCTTTGTGCAGAGCAAGAACCTCACAGCAGGAAAGGACATTTACTTGGCTTTCACGATAAAAAACACAGGAAAAATCGCATTAAATAACATCGAATGGAAACTCGAAACAAACAGCTCCGGAGCAATAGATGGAATTGTATCTGAGCTATTGCTTGGTAATGCAAGAATAATCGTGAAAAAGGTGGTTTATCCCAATCCAGGAACCTACTATCCAAAAGCCACGGTTGACCCAAGCAACAAAATAATTGAGTTCAACGAAGCAAATAACCGGGGGGAAATAAATCTAACAATACTATAACATGGAAAACAAAAAACAAAAATCTAGGAAGAGAATAGCGTTGATAGCTGGAGCAGCCCTCTTGGCAGGAATTTTAGGTTATTTAGTCCTGCCCAAAACCAAAGATGAAAATAATTCTTTCCGACCACAAATAATCTATCCATCAGCTGAAGCTATTGAACAGAGCAATGAAGAATGTCCTGCTAATCCTCAAAATATAGGGCATAATCTAAAAGAAGTTTATCAAGCTCCAGAAGAATCTGCAGCTAATTCAAGCCAGCCATCAAATAAAGGATTAGCACAAATTGTTGCAGGCAAGCAAACACAAAAGAATAGGAAACCTTTTGAAGAAAATGCCGGAACTTACAAGCCTCAAACCCCTGGAAATAATCCAAATCCCCAATATACAGATAAAGAAACAGGGGAAAATCCCAAAATTGCAGAGCCTCTATCCAAGGAAAAGGAAAAGATATTGACAAGCAGCGTGAGAAAAACAGGGGTTGAGCAGGAATTAAGGATAGGAGAGGACGGCAATTTATATCTTGAAATAATCTGCAATGACGCCGCGAGCAACAAGCATTCTTATGTGCTCTTATTGAATAACGACGGTCCCCTCTATGAATATATCAGGATTTATGCAAATAAGTATGAGCCAATCGCAAGAGAAACAGGATTAGGATTTATATGTGAAAAGGGCTGGCTTGTGCTTGGGACAAGGGAAGTCAGAGATTTCTCAAGATTCACTGAAAGAAGCAGCGAAAATGGCGGCTTGGAAGAGGCAGAAAGGCTCATTTATGACAAGAGCTGGAGGAAAATTAGGACAGACCCCGGCCTTGAGTCTAAGCTAACAGAAGAAGCAAAACGTGAGGCACATTACATAATGGAGGCATGTCAAAATGGCACAAGGCTGCAGTAAATTAGAGCAAAAAGTCAGCGGTTGGAAAAGATTTGTAGCAAAGGGTGTGCTCTGTACAGGATTAGCACTATCTATAATGGGCTGCAATGGCGGCGGAGGCAGCGGAGGAAGCGACAAACCAGAAGATAAAACACCTCCCTCACTCACATCCACTATTCCTCCATACAGCTATGAGGGCTATGGATTGCCCATAGAGGCAATAGCCAAAGATGATGAGAATGGCACAGAAGTCTTCTACGACCAGAGAGACGAAGGGACAGAAACATGGACAGAAACAAAAATGACATATATAGGGGGAGATAAATGGAGAGACGTAACTTTCCTTCCCTCCGGCAAATATGTGCTCAGAACAAGAGCAAGGGACACAAGCCCAAACCATAACCAATCAGTTAGCGCAATCAGCTCTTCAAGAATATATGCCAATGAATCAAGCGCACGCAGCATAATAGAATCAAAATTGCAGGAATATAAATCCAATGGAGAAATAGCAGAGCATTTAATG
>CAYGYN010000056.1:0-5413 GCA_964354195.1 Candidatus Woesearchaeota archaeon
GTTCTAATTTTTATTCCTGTTTTGGGTTATCTTATCTCTCTTGCCCTTGACCCTTCATATTTCTTCATGATTATGGCAATATCAATAATCTTCTCAATATCATATGTCCTGATAAGCTATTATAATTCTGACAAGATTGCCCTTGCTTCTGTAAACGCAAAGCCTGCCTCTCCAACAATGCATAGGGAGTTATTCAATGCAGTTGAGAACATGTCTCTTGCGTCCGGTTTGCCAATGCCCCGAGTTTTTGTGATGGACTCTCCAATGATAAATGCATTCGCTTCAGGCAGAAATCCCAAGACAGCAGTTATTTGTGTTACAACAGGCACTCTTGAAAAATTAAACAAGCAGGAACTCGAGGGAGTTATTGCCCACGAAATGTCCCATGTAGCAAACTTTGACATAAGATTCATGACCCTCACAGCTGTCTTGATTGGAATGATATCAATAATCTCACAAATCTTCCTTAGAAATCTCTGGTTAGGCGGAGGAGGCAACAGTAGAGAGAATAAAAATGCTCTTTGGTTAATTATAGCAATTCTCGTAGCTATTCTTGCCCCAATTGCAGCCCAGTTAGTCTCTCTGGCAATTTCAAGAAAGCGCGAGTTTGCCGCAGACGCCTCGGGCGTTAAGTTCACACGATATTCCCCAGGATTAATGTCTGCCCTCCAAAAAATCAAGAAAGAGCATCCTGATGAAAAGGCAAAGCAGTCATATTCTAAAGCCACAGCCCCTTTGTTCATTTCAGACCCTTTCAAGAAGAAAGTGCAGGGCTTGTTCAGCACCCATCCACCAATTGATGATAGAATTAATAAGCTAAGGAGGATGTAATGGCAAAAGAAACACAAAAAACAAAAAGAGGCAAGGTAAGCAAATTCATCTATTGGACTCCAAGAATTTTGTCAATTTTATTCCTCTGCTTCCTAACTATTTTCTCTTTTGATGTTTTCGAGCCCGGATTAAGCGCAGGGCAGATTGCTCTCGCATTTTTCATGCACAATATACCTGTGCTTATTCTGCTTATAGTTCTTCTAATTGCCTGGAAATACGAGATTGTCGGGGGAATTGCCTTTATCCTTGCAGGATTGGCTTACATTGCGTTAACTCTTACACGAGTTCCATGGTATATAGCAATAAGCTGGAGTATGATTATCGCAGCTCCCGCTTTCTTCATAGGGATTTTGTTCTTGATAGGTTGGTATAGGAAGAAAAGATAATCTTACCCTTTAAAATTATCAACAATTCTCTTCACATCTCTCAAATCAGGAACTATAAACTCAGGTTCTGCATTTAGGACCGCCTCCCTTGAGTCCCACGAGCATTTTCCGCTTATTATTACGTTGTGCAAGCCAAGCTTCTTTGCAAGCTTCACGTCTGAAACCCTGTCGCCTACATAAAATGCTTCATACGGGCGGATGCCATGCAGCTTCAGGTAAGTCATTATGAACTTTCCTTTGTCCGCAAACTCATCAGTAACATGCACCTCAGAGAAATATTTCCTTATTCCCAAATGCTTCAAAACAGGGAATACAAATTCCCCGAGGGAATTGGAAACAAGGATTTTCCTGTGGTGTATTTCTTTTATGAAACCAATATCATGGCACTTCTTAATCCCATTCACCCTTCCAACCACATCCTTCATTATGCTTCTCTTTATAATCCATCTTGACAAGAAGCCTGGAATGAATTTCTTAAGTGTCTCGGAAAGATTAAGCCCGAAAGAAATCGCCCTGTTAATATCATTCCCCTTAATTCCTCTTGGAATAAGATGCCTGCTCATTGAATTGAAATAAACTGCCTTGGAGTCAACAATTGTTCCATCAAAGTCAAAAATTACAAGCTTTATCATCTTCATCCTCTCTTATTTTGAATAAGCCTTTTACCTTTATAAAACTAACAATTTTATAATTATCAACTAATACACTAAGCATCATTCCCATCACCTTCTTGCATCTTCATCACTCTTTCCTTTTTCTCTTCCCAAGGTTGTTATCTGATAATTCTTAGAAATATATCGCAATAATCTTTAAAACAAGTTCACTTGAACTTATTTCTATCCTTGAATTTATTGATAAACTCAGAATTGCCTTCTCTTTCCATGACTTTTCTCAGTCTCCAGAATTCTCCCCCAGCATCCCTGTCTGTCTTTACCTTGCCCAAGACGCGTCGATGCATGTGCTCTGACAAGCCCACGCCGTAGCTCGCATGTTCAGCTATCTTCTTTGCGCTGGGTATTGTGTTTCCAATTGAGTTGAACTTGAATTCTCCATTTCTTGACTCAACTATCATTTCTCCCCCATGCACGCCAATTCCAAACATGATTCTCTCTCCGAATCTCTTGTTATGCTCTGTAAGAACATTCTCAATCTCTTTTGCTATCCTGACAGCTTTCAAATTATTGTCCTCCTCTTTTGTCATGCTTGGCGAGAAGACAATTGTCTTGTAGTTCCTGTCAGAATAAATCTTTGCCTTTGCATCCTTCGCCCTTATCAATGCTCTTTCAAGGGCATCCATTGCACTCCCCTTGCTCTTCTCCACTTCCTCAAGATTTTTTATTTTAAGGGAAATTACAGCACATTCCTCTCTCTTGCCCTCACTGATTATATCCTTCTCAGTTGAGGAAGGATTTAGTTTTATCGGCGCAGAATATGAAGGGGTTTTTCCATAATACGACTTCTTTGATACCCTATCATATTGATAGAATGCAAATAACATTGCCAGGCTTATAAGCATCAGCCAGATTATCAAATATGAATTTTTCCAGAATCCGCCGCCTTCACCGTCAACTCTTATTGCGCTCCCGGTAAGGAAAGATGTTCCAAGGCTTGATTGCTTCTCGCCATCGCTTACCTTTATGCCATACACTCCATTTGGAGCAGAAAGCCTGAATTTTGTTGATTCTCCAACATCTAACGAGATGTCCTCTATTTCGCTCTTCTCGCCTATAGTTATCTCAACTGATTTCTTGTATGGGACATTGCCTGTGTTTGTCACATACAGAGTCCCGTTAACAAGATTGAATGAAGCATTGGCAAACTCTTCAATATAGAAGTTCTTCTCACCCTGAACGTTGTCGTTCAATTTGAATTTTATCTTCCAAGTTCCTGGATTAAAATCTTTGGTTATGGTAAGATTGTACGCATCTCCTGATTTTATGAGATTCTCGCTGTAAAGCGCCCCGTTTAAATCAAATATCTCTGTTTTAACATTGTCTGTTGCTTCTTTGCCAGACTGATCATATAAAACGATGCTGAATATGAAATCCTCATTCGGCTTGACAGATTGTGAGTTCAGCGCAATTTCTCCCTTTCTTACAACCTGGTTTACCCTGATGGTTGTTTTTCCTTCTCCCTCATTTGTTATCTCTCCTTTCTCATTTTTCTCATAAGCTCGGGCATGAATATCATAACTCCCTGCAGGCGCATTATCGGGTATTGCAAATACACTCATGAACTTCCCATCTTCAAGGTTTTTGAATGAGGTTAAATCAATCTCATTTATCTTCAGCTCAACAAATCCCGCGGCGTATTCCCCATTTCCTTTGATTGCAGCCCCAGTTATGTTAAACCTGTCGCCTGGATTCAATATTACCTTGCCTGTTGCAAGATTTACATATATCTCGCGGGTTATTGTAAATTCCTGGCTTGTTGACTCATAAGTCCCATAATTTGCTTTCAAGAAGCATCTTCCATTCAAGCTCCCTATAAGGAAATTGCCAAACACACCCGAGACATCAAGGATTCTTTGCACCCCTCCCTTTATAGTTGCAGGCACCCGGTATATCTCAACCTCTCCAGCTATATCATTCTCAACACAGATTAATTTTGTAACAAAGAAATCACTCATATCCACATTTGACAGGATGCTTACGTTTATCTTGAATTCATCTCCAATATTATAGACGCTTTTTGGGTTGCTTATGAAGATTTCAGCAGATGCAAAAGGCAGCATAAGCATTAAAAATAGCACAATTATCCCTTTTTTCATATTAACTGAACTCCTTTTTTCTATTTAAATGTTATTGTAGTAAATCTACCAATAATTTATAAATCTCATTTACCCTTTTTTAGCATGAAAAAAGAGTTCAAAGTCACGCCCTATGAAGTTTCAGGAGAAGTCGATTATGATAAGCTTGTAAAGGAGTTTGGGGTCACAAAAATAGATGCAAAGCTTGCAAAGAAGCTTGAGAAAACCCATCCCCTGTTAAGAAGGGGCACATATTTTGCCCATAGGGACTTTGACAAGTGGCTTGATGCTTATGCAAGCAAAAAGAAGGTATCAGTCATAACAGGCAGAGGTCCAAGTGAGAAATTACACATAGGACATTTAGTTCCGTTTCTTGTCGCAAAATCTCTTCAGGATGAATTTGACTGTGAGGTATTCATACCAATTTCAGATGATGAGAAGTTCTTTGTCAAGCCAAACCTGACATTTGAGCAGTCCCTTGAATATTCAAGAGATAATATAATTGATATTATAGCCCTCGGATTTAAGCCCGGAAAAACCTTCATCTTTGAGGACTTTGTCTATACAGATATCTACAAATATGCTGCTCAGGTGGCAAAGAAGATAACTTACTCAACTTCAAAGGCAGTCTTTGGACTAAAGCCCGAGAACAATATAGGGTGGAGCTTCTACCCTGCAATGCAGGCAGCCCATATACTCTTCCCTCAGTTCCAGAGAGGAGCCCATATCTCTGTCGTTCCAGTGGGCATTGACCAAGACCCATTCATTAGAGTAACAAGGGACATAGCTGAGAGCTTTAAGTTTGAGAAGCCTGCAGCCCTTCATGCCAAGTTTGTGCCATCATTGATAGGAGGAGCGAAAATGTCCTCCTCAGAAGGAGCAATGATAAATCTTACAGACTCTCCAAAAGAAGTTGAGACAAAAATCAAGAAATAGGCTTTCTCCGGCGGTAGAGATACTCTGGAAGAGCATCGCAAACTGGGGGGCAATCCTGACATTGATGTCTCCTACCAATATCTAAAGATGTTCTTTGAGCCAGATGACAAAAAACTGCAAAAAATACACGACGATTACAAATCAGGCAAGCTCTTAAGTAAAGAACTAAAGCAAATCCTCATAGAAAAGATAAATGCCTTTTTGAAAGAGCACCAGAAGCAAAGAAAGCTTGCAGAGAAACAGATTGATAAATTTATATATAGATAAACTTTTGAAAAAACATGAAGATACTAACACTACATTGCGACTATATCAAGTTCAAGCCTATAAAGAAAGCCCTCAAGATTCCAGAAGAGCTTACAGAAGCAAGAAAAAAAGAGTTGGAAATAAAAGAGCCTCTTGTTGTTTTAACAGCTGTTGAGAAAGGCGACAATGCTGAAGTTCTTAAGCAGATGGTCGATGCTGTAAAAACAACAGCAAAAGAAGTCAAAGCAAAAAACATTGTTCTATA
>CAYGYN010000057.1:0-3785 GCA_964354195.1 Candidatus Woesearchaeota archaeon
CTTCGTGATTAAGTTTAATGCGCCTGTAGGTTAAATGAGGCCCAAACTTATGGAGCGATAGCGAACATAAGTTTGTAGGCCGAATTTATACCAACAGCTGCGAGCAAATTCTGACAGAATCTGCGAAGCGCCTAGCTGTTGGTACATGAAGTAACGAAGTGGTCACAAAAATATGCGCCTGTAGCTTACATGAGCAGGCACTTTATAGAGCAAAGCGACATAAAGTGTAGGCCGCAGGCCGTCTGCGAATGTAATACCACGCCCCACAGGGGCGGGGTATCTAAAAAAAATATGCGCCTGTAGCTCAAATGGATAGAGCAATTGCCTTCTAAGCAATAGGCTGGCCGTTCGATTCGGCCCAGGCGCGTAATCTTATCAGGCCGAAGCGAACGGCAAAGGGGTGTGGGGAAAATTTTTCCCCACGCTTTCGGGGTAACAGCGACGAACGTAGGTGAGGAGCGCCATAGGGGCAGAGCCCCTTTGGGGAGCGAATATAAGATATGAAAACGTGGAATAAAATATTACTGGCAGCAGTTTTTCTAATAGTCTTTTTCTTCAGCGCCGCCTATCTCTTCCTGATATTTAAGGGTAAAGCTATCATCATTAGGGAGCTGGCTAGTCTCACGCACAAAAAAGTAACCGTAAGTTCCTTGAATGTTGCTCCGCCCTTAAAGTTAGAGATAAAGGATCTGCGCATAGAGGGCCTGGCAAAGGCAGATTATATCTCTCTGACTCCCAGCATATTGGGTTGCATGTTTGGTAAAATCGCCTTAAATGATATTACCCTCATAAAACCTGAATTCACCTATGAAAAAACCCTCCCTACTTCAGCCGGAGCTCTTTCTTCCGCATCTTCGCTAAAGCCTGGGCCTAAACTAAGCAACTTTATTGTCAAGCGTATCGTTATTAAAGACGGCAGCCTTAATTTTATTGACTGGGTTGTCAGTAGCGAAGGGCTTAAACTTACCGCCAAGAGTATAAACTTCACCCTGAATAATACCTATCAGTTCCCGCACTCAGTAGTTACCAGGTTTGAGCTAAAGGGTGATATACCCTGGCAGGAAGGTCAGGAGGAGGGTAAGATCTCTTTTGTGGGTTGGCTTAATCTGATTAAGAAGGATATAAAGGCAACCTTGAAGATTACGGATATCGACGGAGTGTACCTCTATCCTTATTATTCAAGCTGGGTAGACCTAGGGAAGGCGCGCGTAGAGAAGGCAAAGCTTAATTTTACCAGTAATATCGAGGGCCTCAATAATAACCTTACTGCCCAGTGTCACCTGGAGTTAACGGATATTGTGCGTAAGCCCAGGTCTTCCGAAGAGTCTGAAGGTAAAGCTGAGCGGATTGCCAGCGTCGTACTTGAAATATTCCGCGCCCTGAACCAGGGAAAGATAGTTCTTGATTTTACCGTTAGGACAAAGATAGACAGGCCTGAGTTTGGCTTCGGTAATATCAAGATGGCAGTAGAGGATAAGGTCTCTAAGGCTCGGAGATCGGAAAGTATAAAGGCGCAGGATGTCTTAGCTTTCCCGGGAAATTTTTTACAGAGGATGTTTAAGGGCGCAGCTGATATCTGGAAGGCTTTCTTTGACGGCGCAGTTGCAGTAGGCCAAGAATTACAGAAGACAGCTGAGGCGGCTTTCAGGAAAGAGCCTAAGCCTTGAAAACAACTGATTTATTTATATTGAAAACAGGCATAAAACAGCTATAATTATTTAACGGGAGAAAAAAAGAGGCTAGATATGCAAAGCAATGAATTCATTCAGGAGAGGCGCAGCGCAAAAAGGAAGATGGCCAAGTTTTCCCTGCGCTATAAGCTGGTAGGCAAGGAGAGCTTTTCTTATCACGTTGCCACTACCGTCAATGTCAGTTCCCATAGTCTGCTATTTGAAACGGAAGAGCTGCTATCTCTAGGTGCAAAGTTGGATGCCGAATTGATCGTACCCTCCCTCTCGCGGCCCATGCAGTTTCGGGGTAGTATAAAAAGAACGGAGGAGTTAAGCAGCAATGTCCCCGGGAAGGCCAGGTATCTCTATGCGCTGGTTTTTGAGAATATAGCCAAGGAATATCAGGATGCCTTAGAAAGGTTTGTACAGATAACCGATATCGACAGCATCCTGCGTATGGCCATAAAAAAGAAAGCTTCCGATATTCATTTGATTGCAGGCCAGCCTCCGGTGCTGCGTGTACAAGGTGATTTAGTTCCGCTCGATGCCCCTCCGATTCCGGCACAGAGCCTTAAAAAAATCATTTACTCTATCGTGAACGATAGGCAGAGAGAAGCCTTTGAAAAAGATCTGGAGCTGGATTTATCTTACATGATTGCCGAAGGGATACGTTTCAGGGTAAATGTGCATCTTGAGAAAGGAAACCTAGAAGCCGCCTTCAGGATCATACCGGCAAATATCAAGACCGTTGTTGAGCTTGGCCTTCCCCCCATAGTGGAAGAGCTGGCCAGAAGAAAAAGAGGCTTGGTTATAGTAACCGGCCCCGCAGGATGTGGCAAGAGTACTACCCTGGCGGCAATGGTGGATATTATAAACAGAGAAAGAAGGTGTATGGTTATTAGTATCGAGGATCCGATAGAATACGTCCATAAATCCAAAGAGAGCATTATTAAACAGAGGGAAGTAGGTACGGATACTTTATCCTTTGCTAATGCCCTGAAACATGCCCTGCGTCAGGATCCTAATGTTATTCTGGTAGGAGAGATGCGTGACCTGGAGTCGATCTCTATGGCGATTACCGCTGCGGAGACCGGGCATCTGGTTTTGGCTACCCTGCATACCTCTGATACGGTGGAGTGTATTAATAGGATAGTTGATGTCTACCCCGCGCATCAGCAGTCCCAGGTTGCCTCTCAGTTGACTGCTTGTTTGGAAGGTATAATCTCTCAGTTGCTTTTACCCAGAAGGGACAGTAAGGAGCGCGTGGTGGCAACCGAGGTGTTGACGGTGACCCCAGCGATAAGAAACCTCATGCGCAGCAAAAAATTCGAACAGATTTATTCATACATAGAATCCGGAGCACAATTCGGCATGCATGCGATGGATGACTCCCTTCTGGATTTAGTGAAAAAGGGCATGATAGATTTACAGCAGGCCCTGGGATTTGCCAAGAACCCCGCCAGGTTTAATACGGTATAAGAAATATCGTCTCGGTTATAGAGGTCCCCTTCGCCCAAAGGGCTTCGGGGACCACCAAAAACCTTCCTAAATAAAAGCATTATGTAAATTATTCTCGGAGGTCCTTCGTACCCTACGGGTACTCAGGACCACCAAAATTATTTCTAAATAAAAGCATTAGGTAAATTTTGGTGGGTGTAGCTCAATTGGTTAGAGCGTTAGACTGTGGCTCTAAAGGTTGCGGGATCGTTCCCCGTCACCCACCCCAATTATTACCCTCATGCGAACCGAAGCTCAAGCGAGCCACAGGCGCGTGAGGGTATTTCTTTGTCCGAGGGAGAAATAATCGTCCCTGATCCCTCGGAAATGATTAATTTCACTAAATATTTGCAGAAATATGCAGATATTCAGCCCCGAACCTATTGGTGGGAGTTTCCATTTTATAGAATTATAAGGAGTGCACGGCAAAAGTTCTGCTTGGGAAATCGCCCTGAAGACTTAGATCACATTGCCACAATCGAACAAAGAACATGGGAAAAGCATTTAACTCATCTGAATCGTCTAGAGCGTTTCCCTCTTGATAAGGCTGAATATTATCTAAGATTGAAAGAATCTCATGGCGTTAATAGCGTAAGGGGGCTTGCTAAGATAACAGGG
>CAYGYN010000058.1:0-26257 GCA_964354195.1 Candidatus Woesearchaeota archaeon
CAAAGATAGATGAGACACAAGAGTCAAGACTCCATCATAAGGAAATTGAAAAAAAGGAGCTCAAGGAAAAAGGTGAGGAAACTCACTTTTCTCCAGAGACTAAAACAACAGAAATGAAGCCCTTAGTAGCTGAAGAAGAAAAAAGAAAAGAAAAGCCAGAGAGAACAGGAATTGCATATATTTTCTCTTCATCAAACAATACAATGATTCATATTACAGACCTTGCTGGAAATACTTTATCCCGAGTTACAGGGGGGATGATTACAAAGCACTCAAGATTGAAGGCAGACCCTACAATAGCGATGTTTGCAGCAAAGAAAGCCGCAGAGCGCGCAAGGGATTTGGGAATTACAAGCCTATACATTCGCTCAAAGGCAAAGACAGGAAGCCCTGGATTCGGTCCAGGAGGGCATGCAGCTGTCAAAACCCTTGGCAAAGAAGGATTTAGGATAATAAGCGTTTTGGACACTACACGAGTGCCAAGAGGCGGACCTAAGAAGAAAGGAGGTAAGAGAGGAAGAAGAGTTTAATCATTAGATTTAAAAGACTCTTTTTCATAAAATTACTATGGATATTGTTGAGAAATCACCTGAACTTCTTGTCCTGCGCATGGAAGCTAATGAATCCCTTGCGAATGCAATAAGGCGTTCTGTAGCAGAGGTTCCTACTCTTGCAATAGACGAAATAGAAATTTTCAGGAATGATTCTGCTTTGTATGATGAGATGCTTGCCCTGAGAATTGGCTTAGTTCCTCTAAAAACAGAAAAAGCAATGTCAAAAAAGACAAAAATCGACTTTAAGCTTTCAAAAACAGGCCCATGCATAGTCTATGCTTCTGATTTGGATGGGAATGCAGAAATAGTCCACCCAAAGATACCTATAGTGCTTCTAGGGGAAGGACAAAAGCTTGAATTGTCCGCAAGAGCAATCCTCGGCAGAGGCGTAGAGCATGCAAAATTCACGCCAGGATTGGCTCACTACCGACATTTGCTTGAAGTAAAATCCTCTCCTGAGATAGACAAGATAGTGCAAGCTTCAAAATCTCTAATCAAGCCGGAAAAGAGGGGCTCTAAGTGGCTCTGCGACTTGAATGAAGCAGAAGTTGATGGGGTTGAGAAGATGGAAAAAGATTCTGTTGCCCAATCAAATGAGATTTTGTTTGTGATAGAGTCCTATGGCAACATGGATGCAAAAGATATCCTTACAAAAGCAGTTGATGCTCTTTCCGAGAACTTGGATGCATTTGAGAAAGCGATAAAATAATTTTTATTTAATAACAATTAAGTTTAAACCTTCAACTCTCTCAGAGTTGAATGGGGCTAAAGATTTGCATAGCAAATCTTTAAATACCATCTTTTTTTCAAGAGACTTGTGTAAAAAATTTAAAATGACATACGAACCAACACTTACAGTGATAAAGAAGCAAGATGGCTCTTACAGCGTGGGCTGCCTTTCAAAGGCTCATGGAAGAGGAGAGCGATTTAAAGATGCAATTGCACTTGCCTTGGAGAGAGCCCATCAAAACCCTTCTCTTCTTGAAAGAGATTCTCTTTTCATTGGAGTGCCAAGCGAAGAGCGGGAAATAGTTGATGCATTTAGAAAATATCTCACAGCTACTCAAGAGGAGATGGAGGCAATGTCTGGACAAACAGACTGCACTTAAAATGCATAAATATCTTAGAACAAGCGGAAATTCTGCAGATGATAATGTAAGATCGGCCCTTGAAAGCTTGGCAAAAGGAGGAACAGCTTCATTTCTGCGCAATCTTAGGAGTCCTGACAGGAGAGAGCTCCTTGCCAAAGTAACAACTGAGCTTGTAACAACAGAAAAGAAGTATAGGGATGAGGTGCGCAAGAAACATCCAGACCCAATTGTGCTAAAGATGCATGAGTTGAGATTCATTAATCTTGCAGGTGATTATGAAGAGATTGCAGGAGAGCCTTACATGGTGGGCAGATATCATATTGACCCGCTAAGCAGGCAGTGCAGAAGAGCCCATCCTCAAAGAAAATAAGAATATTTTTTAAAATGCAGGTGCTAGGGTTCGAACCTAGGTATGCACTAAGCAACGACGGCCTTAACGTCGCCCGTTTGACCACTCCGGCACACCTGCGTAAAATTATAGAATAAGAGCTATTTTTAAAAGTATTTAATTTTTCAGACTTTCCAGCTTCTTAAGCCTCAATTCAATCTCCTTTAATTTCCTCTCCATCTCTTTCCTGTTCTCATACGGCTCTTTTTCCATCGAGCTCACAAAGTCAGAAAGGTATGCATTGAACAGCGTGCTGAGCTTCCCGCCAAACAAGCCAAGCTTTGTCTTTGCTTTTTCCAGCTTGTCTGAGTCAACTGTGATGTTTATCCTTATTTTCTTATTCATACACATTAATAAGTATTAATGTGTTAATAAATCTTTTCCCAGTTAGATTTAAATAGCTAAATTCTCAAAGAGACTTATGAAGAAACTCAAGAGAGTATCTATAAGCAAAACAAGCTTGAAGCAAAGAATCCACAGGAAGACAAATCCTCAATTAGCAGCAACTATCTTTCTTGTGTCAAAGAATCCTTCATGGTTTAAGTTTGCAAAGCTTTTCTCGCAAGCAACAAGAAAGCATTCAGCAGTTAATCTCGGGCAGATAGATGCTCAAACTTCAATGGGAGACACAATCCTTGTTCCAGGACGCGTCCTCGGTGTTGGTGAAATAACAAAAAAGGTAAGAATCTGCTCATTTGGCATCTCAAAAGAAGCCCGCGAGAACCTGAAAAAGACACGCTCAGAGTGGATTCATATTCTTGATGAAATAAAGAAAAATCCAAAGGCAGAAGGCCTTAAGGTGATAAAGTGAAAGAACAAATTGTCATAGACGCAGCAAATTCTGTAGTCGGCAGAGTAGCAAGCTATGCAGCCAAGCAGGCACTGCTCGGAAATACAGTCGCAATAGTCAATTGCAATGATGCCTTAATCACCGGAAGAAGAAACTTGATAATCGAGAGATACACAAGAATGAGGCAGCGTGGCAAAGGGCAGAGATGGGCTCCAATCGTCCCAAAAGTTCCTGAGAAGCTTATGAAGAGAACAATTCGTGGAATGTTGGAATATACCCAAAGAAGGGGAGAAGCAGCTCTTGACAGGGTAAGGTGCTATAATGCTGTTCCTCAGGAGTTTGCAGCAGCAAAGAAGATTTCTGTTGCAAAAACAATCACAACAGGAACAATTAAACTATCTGAATTGGCAAGAATAATATGAGCAAAGAAATGATAATCTCAGGAAAAAGAAAAACCGCTGTAGCAAAGCTCCGCATTAAAGATGGTTCTGGAAATATATCTTATAATGGCTTGCCCCACACAGAGCTTAATCTCTTCCACAAGCTTGCTTTGATAGAGCCAGTCAGAATTTCTGAGCAGGTTTTAGGCCCAATGAAGCACGATTTTGTAATAAGAACCATAAGTGGTGGAAAAGAAGCGCAAATACAGGCAGCAAGGCTTGCCATTGCAAAAGCCTTAGTAACAATCTCGGGCTCAGAGGTCCTTAGAAAAGCTTTCATAAGCTATGACAGGAACATTCTTGTCCAGGATTCAAGAAGAAAAGAAGCGAGAAAGCCAGGCGACTCAAAAGCAAGAGCCAAGAGACAAAAGTCATATAGATAAAGGTATTTTTAAGAGAATTCTTATTATTGCCCAACCAATAAGCCTTCTAAATCATGATAGTGCAATCTCATTCCTTGCTCTCTGCCTCTGCTAAGGTATCTTGTAAATCCATAACAACCAAGAGCATTTTCAGTGCAATTTACTTTTCCCAATTGGTAATCTTCTCCAAAATGCATATCTTTAATCAATACTACTTTACCTGTAGCAGCCATTAATTTATCTTGGGCAACAGCTGAATTTGTCATAGGATCTCCGATATCCACTTCTTTGAATCTTGTTGGAATAACTCTACCCATATCTTAGGAAAGAGCATGTCATTTTTAAACAAATAGGTAATCAGAAATATCTATTGTGATGTATTATTAACACCCAAATTATTCAGCGCATCAAGCGGATTAGCCACTTTTCTAATCATCTCACTGGAAACATGGGCGTATACCTGTGTTGTTGCGAGCGAGCTGTGCCCGAGCATTGTCTGTATCACTCGAATATCTGTTCCCTGCTCAAGCAAATGCGTTGCAAACGAATGCCTCAGGGTGTGAGGAGTGACTTTCTTGGATATTCCTGCCCTCGCCTTTGTTCCTTTGATTATTTTCTGGATATTTCTTGTTGTAAGCGGTCCTTCCTTTGAGAACAAGTATTTCTGCCCTTTATCCTTCACGAATGCCTCAAGCTCTTTTGTCAAACTCTCAGGCATTACAAACAATCTGTCTTTTGCGCCCTTTCCTCTGCGCACCCATCCGCTCCTGTCAGAAAAATTAACATCTTCTATCTTCAGATTCACAACCTCCGAGACTCTTAGCCCTGTGGAATACATGAGAGACATCATGAGCCTTGACTTTTCATTGTCAGCAGAGTCAATAAGTTTCTTCACTTCCTCTTTAGTCAGCACCTCAGGCAGCCTTGAATCTTTTTTAGGCATCTTAACATTTGAGAAATCCTTGCCCAGAATCTCTTTGAAGAAGAATTTTAATGAAGCAGCAGCAAGCATTATCGTATTTTTTGATTTTGTGTCAAATATCTCGGATAAATATGCTTTAGCATCGTCCTCTGTGACTTCTTTTGCATCCTTATTTGCATGCTTTAGAAATTTTTCAACAAAAAAAGAGTAGTTTCTAGAGGTCAGTGGAGAGAATCCCCTCAACTTCAATTCATTTTGCAGTTTTTCTACTTGATTCATGCTCTTTTTGAGTTAATTTAGCTCAAATTTAAAACGAACTTTAATTTAAATAGTTATCTCTTTAGTTTAATCATTCTCTCTTCAGCCATAATTGTTTGCAGGAAATAATGTTCCCTGAAAAATGCATGTGCAAGGCTGTCTGCTGCAGCAAGCAATCTTGGATATTGATATTCACCCCTCTCTTTTTTAGGATAGCACTCAACACATATTCCCATTGTTGTTCTTACTCTGAGCGCAAGCAGCATTTCATGCAGCCTGTAAGTTTCCTGCAACCTCATATCACCATCGAGAAGAATATCGAGGTAGTCAATTCTGCCATATTCTTTTTCATTCTCTTTCAGAAGCTTCTCAACCAAATCTGGCCCTGCTTCCACAAGTTGATGCTTGTTTCTCGGTATCTGCCCCCTCTCAATCTTTGTACTGCGGTATCTTCTCTGCTCATTCTCGAGAAATTTTACTATTTCCTCATCACTCATTCTTTCCCTGCCAGTTATTGTCCTTAGAGCAGCATCTGATTTCAGGGAAGAAGAAACAGCTACTATAAATTCAGGATATCTTCCATGATTTGATTCATCAAGCCCAATATAAAGCCTTCGCTCTTCCACCCCTTTTGACATTATTCTTGCAGAAAAAATGTTTATTTAAGCATTTATGTTAGATAATATAATTGATAAGAAACAAACCAAACAACAGCAAAACTTTTAAACCAATTTTATCTCAAGGAACTATGGCAACTGAAAATAAGGTGAAAATGGGTGTGATTTCCGGAGCTTCTCTCGCCCTTAAGATGAAAAGCGAGACTTCTGCGTCTGACTCTGCTATTCTCAAAGAGATATCTCTCAACATGTATGAAATTCTTGACAAGATAGATAAATCAATTTAATTAGATATTTTTCTCACCTTCCCTTCATCCAGATAATAACCTCCATGCCCTTTTCTGCCAGGCAAGAATTGTTTTATTATTGAAATTGCCCACTTTTCCATTCCTTTCTCTAGAGCTTTCTCGATAAGATAAGCTTTAAGGCACCAAGGGCAGTAATTTTCTTCTGAAATCCTGTTTCTCTCGATGAATTTGTCCCTCTCAGCTTTTAGGAAAGGCGGCAACTCGTCTATGAAAACCGTTTCAAGAGCAGGGTGTGTTATTTTTAGTGTCATGGTAGGATAAGATGCAAGAACCAGAAACCTTATGTTGAGTTACTTGCAAGGATAATTAAAACCACAAGCAGGTGTCTTAATCATCCATGTATACTTCTTAGTAGCATGGAGATTCAATCTCATAGACATCCTCTTGTTTAGCATGATTTCCAAACAGCACGCCCATTTAAATATTTTATGGTAATCCCAAATTACAAATATTTATAATCTAATCCTTTAGAATAGTATTATGTGGGTGTGCCTGAGTGGTTAAAAGGGCAGGACTTAAGATGTCAGTCCTTCGTGAGAAGGATTTAAGTCAGGATGTAAGAAATCCTGTAGCTTAGTGCTTACCTAGGTTCGAATCCTAGCACCCACATAATCTTTAGATTTGGGGGTTCAGGGATAGCAATCCCTAGCACCCACATAATCTTCCTATCATTTAAGTTGATGGTAAATTCTTGTATCCCTATCGGGCTTTGCCCTGACAATCAAATAAATCACGAATGCAAGAATAACAGCAAGTACAAGCACACAGATTGCCCAATCCATCCAATTTCTCCATGCAGATATGTTTTCCTTTTCATTTGATATATCTTTTGATATATCTGCATTAAACCTATTGTCTGGCTCAGAAATTTCTTTGCTGGGCGTTTCGAGCTGCGCGTTAGTTGTGTTCTTATTCGCTTCTATTTTTCTCTCAATTTGTTCATTTATTGTTTTTATTGTTATATTTGCCTTTGCCCCGATTATTCCTTCAAGCTTGACAAGAAGGTCGTAAAATTTGCCTGAAGTCAGATTAATTTTAATTTCCTGTCCAGCCATCAACAATAGGTTAATTGGCGCGCTGTTGATAGTTATATTTGCATAATTAGCTCCCAATTGATTAAGGGCAAGAGTATGGGCAACTTCCTTAATTTTAAATGTAATTTTGTCTCCTTTGCCCAACGCCTTTGCATAGCCATCTGATAACTGGGATTCATTTGCAATGTAGTTATAATTAGCCGCTCCGCCTCCCCCACCACCTCCGCCTCCCTCACCGCCGTCAGGAGGAGAGTTAATAGTCAAACTCCTTATGCTTGAGTTCCCGATATTTCCGACTTGGTCAGTGCAATTTATATTCCAATTATAACTCCCTGCACTCAGGGTTCTCGAAATTGTATTCGTATTATTTATGGCGCTTGAATTATAATCAGTTATCAGTCCATTCAAAACAAGACTGCAGTTTGTCAGATTTAGGTTATCTGATGCATTATACTGGAATGAAACTGTTGTTGTTCCAGTTGCAGAATATCCCTCAGCAGGACCTAAAAGCGTGATATTTGGTGCATCTCTGTCAATATTGAAATAAATTCCTTCGCTTATATTCAAGTTTCCAGCATTATCACCACATTGATAAGTTATATTGTAAGTTACTGTTGTCAATGTCAAGTTCGTCGCATAAAAACTTCTATTGTCAGTAGAATTCATGCTGATATTTGCAGAACTATCAGATAAATGGTAATAACAGTTTCCATTTTCATTTATACTAATGTTAAATATTCCTTGCTTATACCAAGAGTTATTTTGTGGCGAGTTTATTGTTATTTTTGGAGCAGTCAAGTCATATTTTATGGAGTAATTTGCAGCAGCAAATGCAGAATTCCCATTCAAATCATAGAACAAGCAATTCCAGTTGTATTCGCCCTCAGCCAAGCCAGTTAGATTAAATTCAGCTGTTGCATTAGCTCCAGAAATGCCTGTCATGGAGATATTGTAAACATCAGTTGCGTTCCAGAGATAAAAAGTCACATTTTTCAGGGATAAATCAATCGCATTGCACCTGAATGTCAAATTCAATCCTCCTGCACTGTTATTAATTAAACTATCGGCAGGGCTTACCAAACTTACATTTGGCGCTTGGATATCGAGTGTGATAATTGCATCACGTACATTTATTCTTGAGAAATTCAATCCTGAGCCAGAATCAGGAATTGTCTTGCCTGTCGCATTAAATGCAGATTCAATTTCTTGGGGTGTTTTTGTTGTTCCTTGCAGTCTCAAGAACTGGTTGATGATTGCAAACGCCCCTGCTACATGCGGCGTTGCCATGCTTGTTCCGCTATCAAGACAATATCCTCCGCCATTGCAGGTGGAATTTATGCTGCTTCCAGGTGCAAAAAGCTGCACCATCCAGTTTCTGTTCGAATATGAAGCAATTGCATCTGTTTTATTAGTCGCGCCTACAGGAATTGCGTTTTGTATGCATGCTGGATAAGCGATTTTGTCAGTCCATCCATTGTTTGCCGAGGCAACTACAACAGCGATATTCTTGCTTACAGCGTTGTTTATGGCAGTAGATGACAATGTATCATTTTCGTCACAATAAGCAGAACTGTTTCCTCCCCCTAAGCTCATGCTTATTACAGAGATATTAAACTCAGAACTTCTATTTGTACACCATTCAATTCCAGCAACAACATCTGAGGTTGTGCCAGTTCCCGCTCCTGAACTCAATGCTTTTATTGCAATAATTTTTGCCTCAGGAGCAACTCCTTTTGCAACTCCATTTGCAGCAACAATTCCTGCAACATGCGTTCCATGCCCCTGGTCATCCTTTGGGTCAGGGTCGCTGTTCCTTATGTCCCATCCTCCAATTATCTTCGAGCAATTGCTCCAATCATACGTTGTATTTGTTGTTCCGTTAATGACTTGGTCAATGTAGAAGCCATAATCCACAATTGATTCATCTGTTTTCAGCCTTACATATATAGTATCTCCGCTGACAGTCGGGCTCCAAATATCTTGCTTGGAGCCGGAATATATTGCAACTATCTTGTTATTGCTGTCAACTATCTCCACATAATCATAATAAGATTCTGTGCTTATATTCACGAAGTGCACTGCAATCTGTGAATATCCTCGCATTGTTATATTCCATGTATAATAAAAATCATTGGCATAATTATGTGTTGATTCAACAGGAGTTGTCAAATTCTCCACAGCCCCATTCAGCGTTAGTTTTGTCGGAGTGCAGTTGCCCAAGTCAGGATGAGTATAATCAATTCCTGTGTCAATAATGCAGATTGTCTGCCCTTTTCCAGTGAGATTTATGCCAGAATCCTGCAATTTCCAAGTATTTGTCCCGTTTATTATGGGTACAGAATCCTGCAAATCTATGCTCAAGGGCCTGTCATAATAAATCTTCTCGACATTTGCATCAGATGCCAGCTTGTCCAAGTCCATGATGCTTAAAGAAGCAGAAAATGCATTAATTGTATTAAATTTGTGCCCTACTTTCTCTTCGCCTATGCCTTCAATAGAATTCTCCCTTATCATGTTGTTTCTGCTCTTCTTTCCGGAATCCTTCAGCACAACAATAACTCTTGCTTTTCCCTCTTCGTTGATTTTATCAAGAACTTTCACATCTACTTTCCCATTATCCTTGGCTTCTTTTGCCCCAATTAAGCCAACGGAGATTAACACAAGCATAAGAACTGCAATCCCTAAAATCACTCTTTTTCTATCCATTTGTTAACCTGCTGTAAATAATCCAACTCCCTCGCATTTATTATTCATGCACTTGCAGCTTCCTCCGCAGTCAAGTGTTCCAGGCACGCATTCTTGGGTGCACATTATCCCCTTGCATAAAGGGATATTATCTTTATTAGTGCAGGATTTGGCATGGCAGCAGGCATTTGGAATGCAATCACTGTCAGCCATGCAACTTTCATTTCCAGCCCCGCACTCTTCTCGATAATATGCCCATTCCTCGCACTCCACACCACTCTTTAGCGTGCAAATTCCATATTGTCCGCCATTTGCATCTGTTCTTATCTCAAGCTTACCGCCCTGCTGCTCACAATAAACAGAAGCAGGATTAGCGATTTGAACATTGTCTCCAGGCTTATTTGCGCCATGTATATTAAAATAAACAAATAACCCCATTACAGCAATAACCATCGCCCCAAGCACAATCCATGCCCATTTCATCCCTTTATAACCTAAAACAATCTTTTATAGTTTTCCTCTATCTTCTTCTCAGCTTCATTCAGGCTTAATCCCTTTATCTCAGCTATTTTCTTGTAGCTTTCAATAACATTAGCAGGCTCATTGTCCCTCTTGCCTTTCACAGGATGCAAAAATGGCGAGTCTGTTTCACAAAGCATTCTCTCAATTGGAACTTCTTTAATCATATTCTGAAAATGTTCAGAAAAAGTTACATTTGTAGGAATAGTGAAATACCAATCATTCTCCTTAGCTCTTTTAACCAGGCTCATTTTTCCGGAAAAGCAGTGCATAATTACTCTTTTCATCTTTAACTTCTCAAGAATTTCCACACACTCGAGCTCAGCTTTCCTTGAGTGGATGAGCACAGGCAAATCAAGCTCAAGAGCCAATTTCAAGAGCTTTTCAAAATTCCTTTTTTGCTTTTCCAGCTCTCCTGTTTCCTTCATATCCATCCCTATCTCACCTATTGCAATTATCTTGTTTTTGTTCTTTCTGATGAACTTAAACTCTTCTTCAATTGCCTTCTCACTCATCTTCAGCATTTCAACAGGATAAATCCCTAAAGAAGCCTTTATTTCAGGATATTTGGAAGCCAGTTCCATTGTCTTTCTCGCCCGAAGAGGCTCAATGCCACTGTTAACAATAATTCCAACCCCTGCCTTTTTGGCATTTTCAACAGCTAAAGCTATCCTCTTATCATCAAAGAAATCTAAATGTGCGTGAACGTCTATGAACATAGTAATTATTATACGGCTTCCTTTTTATACCTAACATTTCAATTAAACAATCCTGTCACGGTTAATTTCAGGGAAATGCTTGGGAAAATAATCCGCAAGTTTCTCATTCGTCGGGCCGTATTTATCCCGGTACATATGTTCTTCTAGTGCAGTTCCGAAATCTCCTGCAGTTTGAAATCTTGCAGAAGGCTTTGCTTCTAATGCCTTCATGTTGATATTTGAAAGTTCTTCAGGGATAGTTCCATCAATTTCATGAGGGGTTTTAATTCTGCGTTTCTGCTGTTCATAAAGTTCTGCCATTGTTTTTGCATTAAAGACTCCTCGCCCTGTCAGGGCCCTATAAAGACACGCGCCGAGGGAAAAGATATCAGAACGTGCATCAACTGGTTCTGCCCTGCTCTGCTCGGGGCTCATATAATTAGGTTTGCCAGTTATCACTCTTATTCCAGTAAGCTCCCCCGCTCTTGCAACTCCAAAATCAGCCAGCTTTACTGTACCGAGCCAGTCAATCATGATGTTGCTTGGGGTTACATCACGATGCACTATATTCAGCAGACGTCCGTCGCGCCCACGCTTTTTATGCGCATAATCTAATCCTCTACAGACACGGCTTGCAATAAAAGCAGAGAACTCTCTCCTTGGCAATTTTTTTTTGTGGGAATGTAATTTAAAGAAGGCGTCAAGCCCAAGCCCATTAACATATTCCATCACAATAAAGAACTGCTCATCATGCCTTGCCAATGCATAAACCTGGCAGATATTAGGATGAACTAAATCTGCAACAAGATTTGCTTCAGCGACAAACATCTCAATTCCTCTTCTGTCATGGAGCTTCTCAGGTTTTATTGCCTTGACAGCGACAGTCTTGCTGAATCCAGCACTGCCAAACCATTCTGCAAGATAAACAGAGCCCATTCCGCCATGGCCAAGCTCGCGAATAATATTAATGCTTTGTCTTAGCTCCAGTTTTTTAAGTAATCCTTCTTCGCTCTTTACTGCATGCTGAACTTGGTTGCCTCTGGCTGTTCTCGGTTCTAATTCAATTCTTGGAACATGCGGTAAATGCAAATTGTTTGGCATATTAGTACTACTTTATAGTTACTATTTAAAACTATCTTTTAGGTATCGTCTATTTCTTCTTTTTCTTTTGTTTTATTTTGCCTTCTTCTACAATGTTATTATATAACTCCCAAGCCTGGCAGCAAGCGCATCCAGGCTCATAGTCTTTGCATTTCTTGCCATATAATTTCTCAATCATTTTCTCAAGCCATGACTCATTCTTATCCCTATCAAAACATCTGTTGCACTCCCAATATTCTGCCCTTTTCTTCTTTCCAGTCCATTTCACAACCTCGTGCCTTCCTATTCTGCCGACTCTCTCATACCTTCCCTTGCCCTTAGGAAGAGTCATAGTGAAGAAATAATGCCCTCCAATGTATCTTCCATCAGGGTATAATCTTATTGTAAAATCGTTGCCGCAAACAGAACATTTCTTTTCTTCTTTCCTTGCGTATTCCTTTATCATATAGTTATAACTATTCTCTTAGATTTAAAGATTTAGAAATTATCTCTTCAACTTGCTCAAAGGAGTGAACTCTTCCCAGGCAGCCTCAAACATCTGCTCCATTGCCTTTGCAAAGAAGTCTGTTGAGAGCCAGACAGCTACATCATAATTTGGATGCACTGACTTGTCATCAAGAAGCATGAACATAAGCTCCTTAGAATCAATAATTGTAAACCTTCCATTCAAGCCGTGCTTCGATAAATCTCGAACTTCTGCAACCTTTGCAAGCTCTTTTGCAACTTTGAAATTATCAGCTGTTATCGGGGCAGCTATTTTTACAGTTACTCCGCGCTTCTTTGCTTTTTCAAGTATGGGCATTAATACTTCCAGTTTCCTGTTTAGTCCTTCCGCTGTTGTCACAACAGTTACTGTTTTTTCTGCGCCGCGAATCATCATGTCAAGATGATTGTACATATTCTGTCTTCCTCTCAGGCTTCCAGACAAGTCAGAGGGCTCGATAAATTTGACACCATTTGTGAACAATGAGGTCAACTCATCAAGAACTTCATCACCTTTGAGCTGCTCAAGCCTCTTGCTTCTCTCATGGGCATGAACAATGAGGTTTTTCTTAACTCTTTCAACAACTTCCTCCGGCTTTAAGGCAACAAACTTGATTGGTTTGCCTATTTTCATCATAATAAATCCCTTTTTCTCCAAAGATTCAAGAATATCATAGGTTCTCGACCTTGGAACATCAGAAATATTGCTTAATTCTCCAGCAGTTGAGACTCCCCTGGATAAAAGAGCGGTCCAAACCTTTGCTTCATAGAGATTCAAATCAAATATTTTTCTTAGTCTGCTTAAAAATTCTTCCTTGATTATCATTTTTATCCTCTTTAATTAATCCCTCTTGAACATTTTAAACCTTTCTACTATTTAAACCTTTTTACTCATGTGTCTCTTATAAATTACGAAAAAATCACACTTATTTTCTTGTCCTTTATTGAGAATTCAATTGTCTTTCCATGCAGTTTACCGTCGACAAATTCAATTTTCTTGCTGTTTGTCCTCTCTGATAGGAAGTGAATATTCCTGTTAAGCATTTCCCTCAGATTTTTGTCACAACTCACTCGTAAACTTATCAAGTCTCCTTTTTTCAATCCAGCGTTCTTTCTTTCAGCTTGTATCTTGCGCGCAAACTCTCTTGAGTACCCTTCTGCCTCAAGTTCAGGAGTCATTTTAGTGTCCAATTCGACCCCGAGTTCCTTAGCTTTCTTCATTTCAACCTTCTTGATGTTAAGTTGCCTTGCAATTATTCCCTCAAGCTCCTTGTCTAGCTTGAAATCTCCGGATATTTTTGCATTTGCAAGCGGCCATTTCAACCCAATCTTTGCTTCATCCCTTTTTGCTAATCCAAGTTCAATTATTTTCATCACAATCTCGAATTCCTCCTCAAGTTTCTCATCTATTTTCTTTATTTCCGCTTTATGCCACATGCATAAATGCACGCTCTCTTCCTTTTGGTTCATTTTTTGCCATAAATAATCTGATGTGAATGGGCATATGGTGGAAAACATCTTTAGAATACCAATATAAACTTCCTTAAGCGCATCGAGAACTGCAGAATTCTCCCCTGCTTTCTCCCTTACGAGCTTGATATATTCCCTTGATACACTCAAATAAAATTTCTCAATTTCACCTATTGTCTCATCTATTCTATATGCTTCAAACAAGTCGCTTACTTTCTTAAGCGTTGAATTATATTTGGATAAAATCCATTTTTCTTCAATACCTGGCTTGCCTTTTTTGAGTTTCTGTCTTTCCAAATCAATTATATAATTCGCAATATTCTCAAGAATTATAAGATTTGCCTGTTTTGCCTTTACATCCTCCCAGCTGAAGCTGATATTTTCTCCTGCAGTTGTCTGGCAGATGTAATATCTCAATATGTCTGCCGAATATTTATCTATCACTTCATATGGAGATATAACATTTCCAAGGGATTTTGACATCTTCATGCCCTCATAATCGAATATCATGCCATGCACAAAGACATTCTTGTAGCAGCTCTTATCAAAATATATAGCAGAGCATATCTGCAGCATATTAAACCATAATTTTGTCTGCTCTGTTGCTTCCAATATGAGTTCAGCAGGGAAATATTTCTTAATCAGTTTTGGATCATTGTAAAGGCAGTTCCAGGAAGTTGTTCCTGAATCTATCCAGACATCTATAACATCAGGAATTCTTGACATTTTTGATTTGCACTTCTCGCAATTTAGCTTGATTTCATCAACCCATGGCTTATGAAGTTCAAGCTTGCTCAGGTCCTTTCCTGCTTTTTGGCTCAATTCTTTCTCGCTGCCGATGACTTCAACATGCTTGCACTTATCACAAATCCACATTGGTGCAGGGCAGCCCCAGAATCTCTGCCTTGTAACACCATTATCTTTTAAGTTTTCAGTCCATTTATTATAACTCTCTCTGATTCTCTCCGGTATCCACTTAACTTCCTTGTTAAATTTCAATAATTTAGGAACCAAATCTTCTATCTTGAGGAACCACTGCTCTGTCGGCCTGAAAATAACTGGCTTGTGGCTTCTCCATGAGAAAGGATATTCATGCTCAACCTCTGTTTTTGCTATCAGGCTCCCATTTGCTTCAAGCTCTTTTACAAATTTTGCATCATCAACTCTTGCAACCAATCCTGTGAATTTTCCAAGATTCTCAATTTCGCCTTTTTCATTCAAGGTATTGAATGCGTCTATCCCATATCTTTTGCCAACTTCATAGTC
The DNA here is from genome assembly GCA_964354195.1 of Candidatus Woesearchaeota archaeon. Taxonomy (GTDB): domain Archaea; phylum Nanobdellota; class Nanobdellia; order Pacearchaeales; family GW2011-AR1; genus JAOAJC01. The sequence goes on from CAYGYN010000058.1 coordinate 14,987, forward strand.
TTCTGGTCCGCATCCGGGCGCAGAGTGAACCAGCCCAGAGCCTGCAGAAGTGTCAACATATTCCTTGCTCAAGATTATGGTATGCACTCTCTTCCATTTTTTCTTCAACCCATCATAAATTTCCTTCAAATCTTTATAGAAAGGATGCTCATATTCCTGCCCGTCAAGTTTTTCTCCCTTAAATTCTTCAACAATTTCAAATTTCTTCCCAAGCAATCCTGAAACGAATGCTCCAGCAAGGGCTTTTGCGATTATCCAGTACTCCTTATCAACTTTAACTTTTACATAATCGATATCAGGATTAACCATTATCGCAAGATTGAATGGGATTGTCCATGGCGTTGTTGTCCAGATTATAAAATATTCATTCTTTGAGTTTTTCTTCTTGAATTTTAGAAAGATTGAAACATCTTTGATGCTTTCGTATTCCAATTCGTGCTTTGCAAGAGATGTCTCGGATTGTGCATCCCAATGCATTATTTTCTTGCCTTTATACAGCCTGCCCTGTTCCCATGCTCTCTTAAAAAGTGCCCATTCTCCTTCTATAAATTCTTTCTTAATTGGCATATATGCATTCTCATGGTCCATCCAAATGCCGAGCTTCCACAAGTCCACATTCATCATTTTTGCATGGTCAATTGAGAACTTCATGCACTCTTTGACAAATTTATCCATCCCATACTCTTCAATCTGCTCTTTGTATTTGAAGCCGAGTTTTTCCTGTACTTTATTTTCAGTTGGTAAGCCATGCATGTCATATCCGCCTCTGTCCCAGACATCTAATCCTTGCATTCTTTTGTATCTCAGAATAATGTCCTTTAGAGAATTATTCCACGCATGCCCTATATGCAGTTTTCCGGAAGTATACGGCGGTCCCTGGAGGAAATAGAAAGGTTTTCCTTTGGCATTCCTCTTTTTAACCTTCTCGTAAATCTTCTGTTCCTCCCAGAACTTCAATATCTCTTCTTCAATCTTCTTGAAATCTAGCATAAACCCTCTAAAAATCCCCCATTTAAAAAACTTCTGTGCATTGCCTCAGGCACAGAAGTCCCAGAGATAACAATCTCTGAGCTTTATCCTTCCTGTCTAAAGCTTCTTCTTTGTCCACTTTTTATCTCTGCTTTTAATCAGCGAGACAAAACTTACAATTGCGATAAAAACAAGAGTCAATGAAATATAAATAAAGCCAAGAATCCAAAACAAGGCAGCCAATGTTAAAGAAGCAATAATCAATATCCTGAACCACTTTCTTCCTTCAAGAAGTTCATCTCGAGCCATCCAGGATATTAAATATCCAACAGGAATTGCAAGAGTAAGCAAAATAATCTCAATTATCATCTTTTCCTCTTATTATTGTAGTTATATTTATATGCAAGGGCGCTGATAATAAGGCTAATCATTCCAGGCACAAGGAAAGAGAATATTGCCTGCCATGCAATGTATTTCTCTGCAAAAACATAGGAGCCAATGCCTGCAAGCCCATAGAGAAACCATGCAAAGGAACTTATCCCTGCTGCTTTTTTTGTCTTTAATATTTTAAACAATTGTATTAGCCCGGCAGTTAGTAGAATTATTGCAGTTATCCCTCCAGCTAGTTCAACAATCATTTTAGTTATTCAAAGAAGAAATCTTCCTCTACTGCTTCAAAATTAGCCGCCAAGTCCGTTAATGTTATGATACCTACAAGTTTCCCAGCATCAACTACAGGCAGTCTCTTTATTTCATGTTCTCTCATTAGCTCCATTGCCCTGTCAAGAGGTTCATCAGAAGTTATTGTTATCACTTTTGTTGTCATTGCTTGAGAGAATTTCTCACTCTTGCCAAAATTCCTAAGCAAATCTCTCTCAGTAAGTATTCCTTTTATCTTTCCACCATCCATAAGTAGCAGGCTGCCGATGTTCTTCTCGCTCATCACTTTTGCAGCCTCTGCCAGGCTGACATTTTTCTCTATAACAAACGGCCTTTTCATTAATTCTCTTATTAACATATCTAATAAAAAAATCTCAGATATATAAAGGTTTATTTATCTCTGTTTTTCTGTTTTATTAAGCGGGAATGCCGGAGTGGTCAAACGGGCAGCGTTCAGGAGAGATATTCTGAAAATCGCTGTAGCTTAGTGCTTACGTAGGTTCGAACCCTACTTCCCGCATTTTTGTTTGCCGAAGTATTAGGGTCCGCAATCCGCAGAGGAGGAACCCTAAGACGAGAGCAAATCAAAAACAGTTCTCAGCAAGAGCGAATCAGAAATTGTTTCAAGACGAGAGTGAATCGAAGATAGTTCTCTTACTTCTTAGCTTTCCTAACCTCTCTGAAAATAGCAACAAGCGCCCTAACATTTTCTCTACGAACATCCTCAAAAGTCAGCCCATCAAACTTGAAGTAGCTCCCAACAATCGCACCATCACAAACTTGCATCTGCTCATAGGCATTTCTAGAATTTAATCCTGCTCCAACAAATAAATGCCCTCCGCCCATTATTTCTCTAAATTTGTTTATCTTGATTAATGGAGTTTCCATACCTGTTGCGTTCCCTGTAACCACAATTGCATCGGCTCGGCTTGTCCCCTCCAATACATCTTTCTCAAGATTTGAGCCTTGAACAGGATAATAATATTTTGGCCAGACTCCTCCAAGAACAGCAATATCAGGATGTTTTTCCCGTGCCAATATATAACTCGATAAATCCAACTGCCCTCTTTCTTTGTAATTTCCAGCAACATAATCTAATTGAATAAACTTTGCACCATATTTATGAGCATACATAAATGCTCTTGTAAATTCATTCGGCAGAATATTCAATCCAGTGATTAAACTCGTTCCTCTCTTTTGCAGATTTGAAAGCGTTCTTATAACTGCCTCTTCATCTCCATGATAATTCTCAACAATTACCCCATCAACTCCTTCTTCCTCGAAGACTTCCATTTCCCGCAAGACTCTCTCATCAATTTCTTTCTGGCTATCTCCCGCAAGATGAATCATCCCAATCAATGGCTTATAAACTTTGAACAAAGGATGTAAATCTTTTCTAACCATTTGCAAGTATCTCCAACTCTGCCTGTGAAATCTCTCTTGTATTCTTTCCCTTTCTCTCCTGTATCTTTGTTACCTTAAAACGATATTTCTTGGATAATCTCTTAACTCTGTTCAGGGCAATTCTTGCCGAATATATTGGTCTGCCAGAATAGTCCTCACTCATGCCAGGAATATGGAAGTGGACATAATACTCAAGGTTATTTTCCATCAACAAAATGCTTAACTTCATTATTTAAGAATTTGTATACAATAAATTAATATTGCACGCCTTCTTCCGACGGTATATTCTGAGGATATTTGGTTACATTCATTGTATTCACAAAATCTGCTTTTTTAATGAGAGATTTTGATGCATGCCTTCCTGTAAGCACAACCGTAGTTTTTTTGGGTATTTCATCCAGAATTGCCAGCACTTCCGAATCTCTAAGCAGTTTTGAATGCACAGCAAGGCAGATTTCATCAAGAATAAGCAAATCGGGCTTGTCTTTAAGCATTATTTCTTCTGCTTTGAACAGTCCCTTGAGTGCATATTCCCTGTCTAATTCTTGAACTTTCTTAACATTGAATTTCTTTTTTCCAAATTTTGCTTTTCCTCCGTCTAATTTCAGCCAGACAGGTCTTCCAAATTGGTATACTTTGAAATAAGGCTTCAATTTAGCCTGTATCTTGTATTCTCCTGTATTTTTCCACCATTTCATGAATTGTATCATGACAACTTTGTGGTTATGCCCGATAGAGCGCATTGCTAATCCCAAGGCATTTGTTGTTTTCCCTGCCCCTTCTCCTGTGAATAAATATATTTTTCCCATTTTGCCTTTCAAAGCGGGCAGACGCTGCCTATGCAAGTCCCTCCTGCGAATTCCATGCTTGCCTTCGAATATTCCTTGCCTTCTCCAAGATAAAGCACCTGCTCAGGCTTGCTTCCATACCTGTAGATTGTGATTCCCTTGCATCCTGATTTGTAAGCTAATAAGTAAGCTTTCTCAATATCTTTGGAAGTTGCGTTATTTGGCAGATTTATTGTCTTGCTTACAGCATTGTCAGTATATTTTTGGAATGCTGCCTGAATTTTTATGTGCTGTTCAGCTGATATCTCCAATGATGTCCTGAATAGTCTCTTAATTTTCTCAGGCAGTTTCGCATTCTTCAGGTTTCCTGAGATAGCAACTTTTTTTGTCAATTCATCCGAATAAAGCCCTTCTTTAATTAGCTCACTTTGGAATACTTTATTTGTTTCGAAGAGGTGCTTTCCTGACAAAACTTCCCGCATGAAAGCCAATGCAAATAGCGGCTCAATTCCTGAAGAGCAGCCAGCTATAATTGAGATAGTTCCTGTTGGGGCAATTGTTGTGCATGCGCAGTTTCGCATATGCTTTGCTTTCTTCCATATTGATTTATCAAAGTTAGGGAAATTTCCTTTCTCTTTGCCAAGTTTCTCAGATACTATATGCGCTTCTTTATTTATGAAAGACATTAATTTCTCAGCTACTGCAACAGCTTCATTTGAGTCATAAGGCACGCCCATCAAGATAAGCATCTCAGCAAAACCCATTACACCCAAGCCAATCCTTCTGTTTCCAAGCGCCATTTTCTCAAGCTCTGGGAAAGGATATTTGTTTGCATCAATTACATTATCGAGGAATCTGATAGAAAGATGTACAATCTCCCTTAATTTATCCCAATCTATCTTTTCTTTTTTAATAATCTTTGTCAGGTTTATGCTCCCAAGGTTGCAGGATTCATAAGGCAATAGCGGAACTTCCCCGCAGGGGTTTGTCGCTTCAAGCTTTCCCATTCCAGGAATCTGGTTTTTCCTGTTTATCTCGTCGATAAATATCATTCCAGGGTCTCCTGTTTTCCATGCAGCTTGGCATATAACATCAAATAAGCCTTTCGCCCTTATTTTAGCAGCTGTTTTTTTATTCTTTGGATTAATGAGTGCATAATCTTCATTCTTCTCAACAGCTTGCATGAATTCATCATCCGCAGCCACGCTGATGTTGAAATTGCTTAATTGCTTTTCTTTCTGCTTGGATATGACAAATTCCAGGATATCTGGATGATTAATATTGAGTATTCCCATGTTCGCACCTCTTCTTTTTCCACCCTGCTTTATTATCTCTGTTGCTGAATCAAATATTTTTATAAAAGAGACAGGGCCTGAAGCAATTCCTTTTGTGCTTTTTACAATATCGCCCCTTGGACGCAGGTGTGAGAATGAAAAGCCAGTTCCTCCTCCAGATTGCTGTATTATTGCCATATATTTCAAGCTATTGAATATATTGTCCATACTATCTTCCACGGGCAGAACAAAGCATGCGCTCAACTGCCCAAGTTTTGTGCTTGCATTCATCAATGTTGGCGAATTTGGCATGAACTCAAGATTTCTCATTATCTCAAAGAACTTCTTCTCCCATTTATTCTTGTCATGCTTCTCAACAGAGGCAATTGCTTTGGAAACTCTCCTTAGCATTTCTGTTGGCGTCTCTATTATGCTTCCTCTCTCATCCTTCAGGAGATATCTTTCCTGTAAAACTCGAATAGCATTTACATCAAACTTCAAGTCATCTTTAATGCTGAAGAATTTTTTTAATTCTCTGGCATTTTTCCTTGAGCGCCTGTGCAGCATGTAAGATTTTGCTGCCCTCTCGAACTTGCTTCTGGACAAGACTTCTTCCACTTTATCCTGAATCTGCTCAATATCAGGCATTCTCTGGACAAATTTAGGAATATCAAGATTAAGCTCATTAACTGCCTGCATAGTCAATTGCTTGGCAGCCTTTTCATCCAGCTCATTTACAGAATTCATTGCTTTTTCTATAGCTGCTTCAATCTTTCCGGAATCAAATGGAGCTGTCTCCCCAGTTCTTTTTCTTACTTTCTTTATTCGATTCACCATCTTTTTATATAAATCCGAGGGTAATTTTGATTAAAAACCTTGCTATTTTATAGGGAATTTAACGCCCAGATTTTCTCTCTAAGCCGCCTTCTCTTTGTTTTTTCTGCATCCGATTGAATTCTCTTGCATATTCCAATAAGTTAGCTAATGTCTTTACAAGATATCTCTCGCTTACTTCTGTAGAAATAGTTATTCCCGGTCTTAAGAGGGGGGATTTAATTTCAATTCTGTAAGTCTCATTTCCCATTTTATCTTTTAGAATTAAGAATATTTAAGCATTATTGTAATAAAAAAGCGCCCGGACCAAGATTTGAACTTGGGAATCCATTGCTGGAAATCAGGTTAGCAACCTGACGCAGTAACCGCTGTGCCATCCGGGCATACTATTAGTGGGTTCATGAGTGATACATCCATTTTGCAATGGGCGGTCTCACGAACCCAAATTTTGAAGCGAAAAATAGCTTATAAGTTTTGTTATTCCTGTTATTCTAAGAATACTTAATAGTTCTCGCAGAGCAGCTCGTAATAAGCCTGCGGATGCTTGCATGCAGGGCATACCTTGGGTGCGTCCTTGCCCTCGTGAATATAGCCGCAATTCCTGCAATGCCAAAGAACAGATTTGTCTTTCTTGAATACTCTCTTGCTCTCAACATTTGCTATCAGCGCCCTATATCTTCCTTCATGGAATTTCTCAACCTCTCCAATCTCCTTGAATGAATCAGCGATTTCCTTGAAACCCTCTCTCCTCGCAACTGCCTCGAAATCAGGATAAAGTGTGCCCCATTCCAGTTTCTCGCCATCGGCTGCTTCATTAAGGTTGCCAATTGTATCATCAATTATTCCTGCAGGGAAACCTGCAGTTATCTCAATATATCCGCCTTGGAGATATTTGAAGAATATCTTTGCATGCTCTCTCTCATTTTCAGCAGTTTCCAAAAATATAGATGCAATCTGCTCAAACCCTGCCTTTCTTGCAACAGACGCAAAATAAGTGTATCTGTTTCTTGCTTGGCTCTCGCCGGCAAATGCCTTCAATAGGCACTTCTCTGTTTCACTCCCTTTTAATTTCATATTTCTAAGAGTATGTTTGTACTTTTAAGTCTTATCATTTGAGCACGAACTCAATTATCCTTAATCTAAGCACATACAGCACAATTAGGGAGATAACAGCCCCAACAACAGAAGGCAAAGCCCAATAATATACAAATCCTCCCCCTCCAAAGAGCATAAATACAAGCTCATCAGCAATAATCCCAAAGCCAGCCCCAAACAGGATAATCTTTAATGTTTCTAAGTTGGATGAAATAAGCCATCCTGCAACCAAAAAGATAAAACCAAACCAGAAATGATGGAAGATATACTTTCCAATCATAAGATGCTTCTCAGGCATGAAATATCTTGACAAATAAATCCATGTTCTGATTAAAAACAATGTTATCAGCGCAGCAAGAAAGAATAAATTTTCAGCCCTCATTGTCAGAACTTACTCTTCTTTAAATTTAAGAGGTATCCTGCATAATTAAACGCCATATGCCCGACTCCACCAATAACCAAAACAAGAATATTCGTAAGCAGGGATATTTTTATAATAAAATTAAGAAAAATAAGGCACATGATAGCCCAGTCAATCTGGTCAAATGGGGGCCATGGATGCCCTTCTTTCTTTCCAATTCTCCTTTTTACAAAACTCTTCACTAAATCTCCCAGCAACGCAGAAAAACCAAGCAGCGCACCAAATGCAATTATATTTATTGAGTTATAATCAAATATAAAGTCAACAAAGAGATAAGGCGTTATCTTCATTTGGATGTATGCAATTACAATGGCTGCAAAAATCCCAAAGAAAAAGCCCCTGTATGTTTTATTCTCTCCAAATAAGCGTTTCTCGCTTAATTTCTTGTAAAAATCAACAGGATAATTGAGAAAATCTACTTTTTTGACAAGCATGGGAGATAGATTTGCAAAAATTGCAGGAACTAATAGCCAAAACACCTGCACTAACTCATAAAACCATTCAATCATTTTTTAATCCTCTCCGCTCTCGCTATCATATTCTTCTTCAAGCCAATGAAGACTCCGCCTTCCTTGCCCCCAACATAACTGTTCTCTCCGGGCTTTATTATTTTGTTCAACGCTCCAAGTTCTATGTCTATATGAGTTATTCTTGCATTGCTCTTGCCTTTCTCATGGATATAGACCTCTGCTTTGCCGATAAGTTTCTTTCCCTCGCCTTTTCCAGTCATTTTCCTTTAACGTTTATGTCATTTATATAATTTGATGCTGAGATGAATCCTGTCACAAGGATGGCTAATGAAAGAGGCAGCGAGATGTACGTAAAAACAGGATAATAAATGCTCAATATAAGCGCAGGCAGCGCAAATCCCTGCATGAATGTTGTTAGTTTTGCCAATTTTCTTGCTTTTGGTATTGTTCCCCCCGAGAATAGAGCAGCAATTGCGAACGGAGCAGTTACAATCTCTCGAGTCATTATGAACATAATCTGCAGGTAATGAACCAAGTCAAGCTGTCCTGCAAATGCGTAGGCTAATAGGAAAGCAAGCGCGGTTCCTGCCCAAAGGAACCTATCAGCAATCATATCTGCTTTCCTGCCAAACTCACTCTTCCAATTGTATTTCCTTGCGAGATAGCCATCAAATAAATCAGTAAGCGCACCAAAGACAAAAATAGCAATAGTTGCCCTTATGTCATAGCTTGCAAATATCATGTATATCACAACAAAAGTGATTATTATCCTGCTGACAGTAAGGATATTTGGCAGGTTTCTCAGCATACTCTTGGCTTTTTCATCCTCTTTTCCCATATTAATTCTATCAAAACAACAACCTTTTTAATCCCTTTCTTGTCTCTATTTACATAGCGGGGTAGAGCAGCCTGGAGTGCTCGCGAGGCCCATAACCTCGAGGTCGTGCGGTTCAAATCCCACCCCCGCTACTTTTAAAATGGTTAAGCGAGTTTTCATTGTTCATGGCTGGGGAGGAAAGCCCGATGCTGGATGGTTTAAATGGATAAGTTCTGAATTATCAAGCAGGGGTTTTGAAGTTCATGTAAGTAGAATGCCCAATCCAGATAATCCTAAAATAGAACCATGGGTAAATTATTTAACTAAAATTGCAAGTCATCCTGACAAAGATACTTATTTTATTGGGCATAGTATTGGCTGTCAGGCTATTCTTAGATATTTGGAAAAGCTTACTGAAAATGTAAAAATAGGAGGAGCAATTTTTGTTGCAGGATGGTTAAACCTCAAGAATTTAGAAACACAGGAGGAAAAAGACATCTCCAAACCCTGGATTGAATCTAAAATAAATCTTGACAAAGTAAAAAATAAAATAGGCGAACTGGTAGCTTTATTTTCAGATAATGACCCTTATGTGCCTTTGGATGATAGCATAATATTCAAAGAAAAACTGGGGGCAAAGATAATTATAGAGAAGAACAAAGGGCATTACATTGAGAATGAGACATTTAAAATACCTATTCTTCTTAAAGAATTTATTAAACTAACAAAATGAGCAAAAAAGAGCTAATCCTTGGAATTGATGACGCAGGACGAGGTCCTTTAATTGGTCCCATGATTCTCGCAGGCGTTCTTGTTACAAAGGAGCAGGAGCAGTTTTTGAAAGAGTCTGGAGTTAAAGATTCAAAGCAGCTTCTTCATCCTGTCCGCATCAAGTTGGCAGAGACAATAGAAGGTAATTCAATAAGGCAGAAAGTTGTGAAAGCATTCCCTGAGGAAATAGATTTCTTCATCAACTCAAAGGCTAACCTGAACACTCTTGAGGCAAAAAAGACAGCAGAGATAATTAATGCCTTAAACGATAGCAAAGAAAAAATAAAAGTTATAGTTGACTGCCCTTCTGTAAACACAAAAGCCTGGGCAGCCACTTTGAAAAAATACATAAATAGTCTTGAAAATCTTGAAATTCATTGCGAGCACAAGGCAGATGTCAATCATCCTTCTGCATCAGCAGCTTCAATCCTTGCCAAGGTGGCTCGTGAAGAAGAAGTTGAAAAAATAAAAAATGAATTTGCAAAGTATGGCAACATAGGTTCAGGCTATCCAGCTGACCCAATAACAAAATCATTTCTAAAGAAGCATGGAAAGGAGTTGGAAAACTCTGGAATCTTCAGGAAAACCTGGGCAACCTGGAAATCAATGTTTCCCGAAAGAGGCAAGAAGCAATCTTCATTAAGTGAATTTTAATTAGGATTGTTCTTGAAAGGATTTTCTTCCTTTATTTCCTCAGGCTTAGTTTCAGGCTGAGGAGGCGCAGGCTGCATGTATTGCTTGATATTGGCTTCTTCATTCAAGTTCAGGCTTAAAATCTTGGTGACTCCCTCATGCATGCTCACTCCATAAAGGACATCTGAATCCATTATAATTGCATCATTGTGTGTTATCACAATATATTGCCCTGATTTCATGTATTGGTTAAGCAAACCTGCTAATCTCTCCGAGTTTCTCTTGTCCAATGCAGCATCAATCTCATCAAAAATATAGAAATGATATGGCTTGTGCTCCTGTATTGCAAATAACAGCGCAAGCGCAACCATTGTCTGCTCCCCGCCGGATAAAGAAGTTACATCAAAATACTTCCCCTTGGCAAGCCTTATTGCAATATCAACTCCTCCTGCAAATATATCTTCCTTGTTTTCTACTTCAAGGAAGGCTGTTCCTTTTGTATAAAGCTTCGCAAAATTTCTTGTGAATAATTCATTTATTGCATAGAATGTCCTCATGAATGTTCGGGTTTTCTTCCTGTCTATCTCATCTATTATCTTCATTATCTCCTCTTTCTCCTTCAATAGCGTATTTGACTTCTCCTGCACAATATCATATTCTTTCTTCATATCCCCATAAACTTCAAGCGCCCGCATGTTTATTGAACCTATCTCGTGCATAACTTCTTCAGCTTTCTTTAATCTCTCTTCAAGCAGAGGCATGCTCATCTTAATCAGCTCAACTCCTGCATAAGCACTCATGTCAACTTGAAGGGTTTCTTTCTGCGCATCAAGTCCGGCTTGTCCCACTTTAAGGTAATTTATCTGGTCATCAAACATCCTGATTTCATTCTGCAAATCAGAAAGTGATAGGTTCTTGTCCTGCATTTCTATCTGCATCTTGTCTCTTGTTTCAAACATCTTTTTGAATTTTGCATTTAACTCGCGCTCTTGCCCCTCTTTTTGTTCAAGAGCTTCTTCTTTGCTCTCTGCACTCTCACTAATTTCTTTTATTGAGAGTTCCAATTCTTCCAAGTCCTTCTTGCCGCGTTTTATTGCATTCCTTAAACCTTCAACATCTCTTTCCTTGTAGAGCA
>CAYGYN010000059.1:0-3316 GCA_964354195.1 Candidatus Woesearchaeota archaeon
TATCTATAATCCAAACTCTATTTCCGATGTAAACCCAAATATTCGCTTAATATAAGCCCTAATGGATTATTACTATAAAATTACAATTCTCCTCTCAGACCCCCGTTTCCTATGGAACAATTCAAAATTCCAAATTAAAAAATAACTAAGATTATAGTAAATAATTAAAAAGAACAAATACATACTCTAACATATATATTATAAAATATATATAATATAATATAGAAATATTTATAAAATAAAATTAAAGAAACTAAATCATAAAACCAGTTTATAAACATTTTCATTTTCTCCAAAAGAAACCAGGGGGTCACAGAGTAGATTCAAAGCAATTCCAAAACTATCATTTAATTATAAAAACCAATAATTAAACGAACTGATTAACAAAACTAGTCACATAATTAACAATATCATCCCACAATCCAGCTAATACCAACAGTTTATAGATCATCCAACCCAAAAGACCCAAGATCGCAATCCAAAATACAAGCTTAACCACACCCCACACAAAACCCCCAAACCAACCAACAATACTCTTTCTTGTTTCTTCGTACAAGCCAGGCACCCTAAATATCTTGATAGGATGATCTACTCCTTTGAATTTTTTTGTGCCAATATATGTATATGGAATTTCGTTCTTGTTCATTGCAAGAAAAACCGGCTGTGTGAAATATATCTGTCCCGGTTTTGTGGCTTTTTCAACTCGGGAAACAACATTTACAGCTTCGCCATAAACATCATTGTTTCTGATTATAACTTCTCCAGTATTCAGGGCAACCTTTATCTTCAAAGGCACGCCCGCTCGTGTCTCTCGATACTCCCAGAACTTATTCTGCAGCTCTATCGCACAATGCAGAGAGTCAGTCGCCGACTCAAAAACCACAAGAAAAGAGTCGCCGATTTTTTTAACCACCCGTCCCACATATTTTTCAAACAGCGGCAGCGAAATTCTATCAAAATCTTCATTTACCTCGTCAAATCTCTCCCTTCCAAGTGCGCTGCTCAGACCAGTGTAGCCAACGATATCCACAATCATTATTGTCAAAACTTTTGACCTTGAGCTGTAAGCCATACCTTGAAAAACCAAATTCTATATATAAAATCTCTTATTCGGGAAGAAGCGCAATTTTTTGTATTCTAAATAGGATATTACATCAGAGAAAAGTTTAAATACGATTTGTATTTAAAATAACTATGGCATTGGACAAAAAGCCGCTGAAAGAAATCATCGGCAAGCTTGTTGTAACAAAAGAGGGAAAGAGGCTTGGAATGGTCAAGGACATAACCTTCGAGACCAGGACAGGCGAGTTGCTTCAGATTGTTCTCAAGGACCCAACACACTACACAAGGGGTTTGAACCTTGACAGCAGTGGCAAAGAAGTTCTTGTCCCCTACAATAGCATAATCGCCATAGGCGACTTCGTTGTTGTTTCTGAAGAAGATTTGATGTAAAATCTCTTATTTTCTAGGAAGAAGATTACAATAAAATTTAAAAACAATCTAAAACAGAAAATATCATGAGAGTAATAGGATTTAACTTCACAAAAATCGCTGCAGAGAGATTTGTTCAGATTATGAAAGAATTCTCCATAACAACAAACATAGACCTCTCAGAGCTAGAAAAAGAAAAAATAGAGGTTTTGAAAGCAGACGAAGAGGCCCTGAGAGCCAAGTTCAAGTTCAACATTGAATATCTCACAAAGGAAAAGAAGGAGCAGAAAGTCGCAGAAATCATTTTTGAGGGAGAAGTCCTCCTTTCAGGCGCGCCAGACGAAGTAAAAGACGTTTTGAAGCACTGGAAGAAGAAAGAAATGCCTCTTCCTTTTAAAATTCCCCTTTTCAATCTCATCCTGAAGAGATGCACCCCAAAGGCAGTCCATTTCGAAGAGGAGTTGAATCTTCCTTTCCATGTTCCTCTCCCACAGCTTCGCCCAGACACACTAGAAAAGAAATAAAAAAGTAATTAATCAATTAATAACCTAAATAATTTCTCATCTATCAGTATAAAACAACCATTCATTCCCAACCTGACAGATATCGGATAATAACTTCTCCCAAAATTACTTCAGCTTCTTCAGTTTCCCGAAGTCAAGCACTTCAAGATTCCCTTCACCTGGAGAAACAATCTTAACATCAAAATTCATCCAATTAACATCCCAAGCCATTACCATTTCATCATCCCGAGGATCGCTTCCAACATAAAAATCAATAAACGAAGGCACAACAACCATTTTCTTTCCCCTGAACCTCCCAACAAGAAAGCACTTGTATTTCTCAACCTTCGCCCCCTTTGGTTCCCGAAGATTAACAGCCGGATGCCCATGCCCAACAATAATAGTATCTATTTCTTTCCTCCAAATTTCTTCATAGTCTTCATCTCCATGAAGAAAAGCAAAACCATTCCAGATATACACCCCAAGAAGCTTCATTTTCCTCTTTTTTAGAATCGGCCCAAGTATATTGTCATGATTTCCCTTCACAACAATAACCCTCCTGCTCATAGACTCAAAATAATCAAGAATAGCATTCACATCCTTCCACTCCTGTTTTAATATCCCGCCAAAATCATGCTTCACATCCCCAAGCAAGACAACCTTGTCCACTTTTCCAACTTCCCCAAACACAGCATTCAAGTCAGAAATCATCTCATCAAACATCTGCCTTCCAACAAGAACCCCTGTTCTATTTAGCGCCTCTTCGTACCCAAGGTGTAAGTCTCCCACCACAAGAACTTTTTCGTTTCCACTGGAAATAAGCAAGCATTTGCCAATATACTTTATTTTAATCTCTTCCTTCTTACCTTTTCCCTTCATAATCTCAAAAGAATTCAAATCTAATTAAACCTTATCTTTCTTCTCTATGTTGCTCGTCGCTCGAATAAAACAACCCAACAACCCCTTCAACATATCTCATGAATTTACTAGCCATAAAATAATGCCTCAATTCTCTCTTTCTTTTCTCTTCGCGCCTCAATTCCCGCGCACCGGAATCTCCACGTTCACACATTCTAACTATCTTCACTACCAGTCCGTTCATTTTATCATCTCTTTTTATTGGTTTATAATCCTTTTCCTTCTTTTAAATATTCAAATATTGATAATGCCACCAGCATCGAAGCAATCAAGAATATAAAAAATCCACAAAACACAATTAAAGGTATTAATACTTGCGAATCTGGCTGTAGATAGAGCACAGTATATAACACAGTCATAACAAAAAAGAACAATGTTAATCCCAACACCAAATTCTTCATTTCTGTCCTCCCTGTCTTTCTTCTTCGTTGCCTTCTTTCTCATCATCTTTCCCTCTTAACACA
>CAYGYN010000060.1:0-3154 GCA_964354195.1 Candidatus Woesearchaeota archaeon
AGATGAAAGATTTTGCGAAAGAATAAAAACCGAATTATTAAATTATATCAATACTTTACAAATTACTAAAAACTAAAAAAAATGGAAATTCAATACTTACAAAATGCAGCTTCAAATGTAGCTGGATTAATAGTTAACGAAAAATTTTTCGAGGATAAAAGAAAAAAAATAAAATGTTATTTTCTTTCACTAGATGGCTGCTGTATCTCTCCCGCTTTAGACTATGAAAATATGAATTATTTTATATTAGGATTTTTAAAATGTTATCAATTAAAAAAATAAAAAAAATGAAACGATTAAATAAAATTTATACAATTATCAATTTATTCCTATACGATGGAAAACCTTTAAACGTAAATTATTAAAATTATGAAAGTAACAATAGAGAAAATTAACGGCAAATGGACTGTAAACGGAAAACAATTACACGAATTAAGTATTTTGGAAATTGGTTTATTAAATAGCTTTTTTAATGCGTTTAAATAATAAAAGTATATCTACATACCTAAAATAGAAAATAATCGCTTAAAACTAATAAAAACAATAAAAAAATGGAAATTTACACTCACGAAGAATTTAAGGAAATGAAAAAAGAATTGAAAATTAACAATAGAGATATTGCTGAACTATTAAATTGCACCGAGCAAAATATTAGAAATCACAGCAACCCTAAGAAAAAATTAGGTAAAATTCCAATATCGATGTTATTTATTTACAGAAAATTAAAAAAGCCTCTTAATTGAGGCTTTTTTTTATTCATTTTCTAATTCTTTTGTAATTATTCTACTTCTAACATAATCGGTAACATTTGACTTTGGATCAAGGTCAACTTTAAAATCGTAAACGGTGTTATGTAAATCTGACTTTCTGCAAATTTGCCTCGCATCTTTAAAAGTTAAATTTTCTTGAAGTAGGTAACTTTTAAAAATTTCCCTATCGGTGGTAATTACTGCAATCATATTTTAGTTATTGTATAGTAAGTTATTAAATCGTTTTTTTGCGTTTAATTTTTCATCTAACCATTCTACTGCTGATTTTTCCATAAATTTATTTGTTATTGTTTGGTATATTAAGGTTATGGTTAATAATCTCAAAGTGTCTAAAATGATTTTCTAGTGTATTAATTTTATTTGGCATTGTGGTATATTGTCCTAATATGTAAGGAATACACTTTGCTAATTCGAAAGTTGTAATATCTTCTTTAGGTTTCCATCTCATTTCAAGAGGTTGTTCTAAAGCAGTTAAAATATTCATTCCTAATGATTCCATTTCCATAATGTTATTTGTTTTTAAATTCTTCAAACTGTTTATTATTATTTTGTACAATATGTTCTTTTAAATTATCTGAAATAAAATCTCCATTAAAAACAGAAGTTTTTACGCATTTTAAAGCATAATCTTTCATATCTTCCTCACTATACATTCTTTCAGCTTGCCAATTAGCACCAATTTCAAAAGACTTTCCTATATCTGAATTAAATGATATTTTCTCTCCTAAATAAGTATTTTTAAAAGCTTCTTCAAGTGTTTCTTGTTTAGGTTTTTTGACTATACTTCTAAAAGGCTTATTGCATTTTGGGCAAGTTGTTCCTAAATAAAATCCATTAACATCTTCACAACATTTATCTTTAGGTTCTTCACTTGGAATAATTATTTCATATTCAACCTGTAATCTACTATTTCTAAATACAAAATATTCAACATCAACACTATCACAACTTGGATTCTTAACAAACCATTCTAAAAACTCATCATCAATAGCTTGTACACCATCTTTGATTAATTCTTGGTCTGTGGTTAAAATCACATTAGAAGCACCTTCTAAATCTTTAGATAACAAATAAGAAACTTGTACCAATCTACAATCTTTTGTAATGATATAATCATTCTCATTAATGTCTTTATTTTCAGAAGTGATGTAGATGTTATGAGCATATATTTTTGGTGAACCATAATCAAATTGTTCGTTTAAAAAAAACGTATAATTATTTCTATTTAAAAATAACCTACTTGGTTTGTCTGTTGGTAATACGTGTATGTTTTTCATAATCTTATTTATTAAATGTTTCGTTGTAATACTGTTCTGCTTTGTTTTCTTTGGTTTTATCCCATTGTTGGGTTACAAATCCTGCTTCAAAAGCATTTTCAATTTGTTGCTTTTCCATTCCTTTGGCTTGTTCTAAAATATCATTCCATTTTGTTGAATAGTAATAATGAAAATTGTCTGCTAAAAATTCTACTGCTGTTTGTTTCATAGGGTTATTCTTATTTTATGCGTTTCGCAACTTAATTTGTGATTGTATTGATCCTGACCGCAGTATTTACATTTATTGTTATGCCAAAATAAATCGCAGTTGTATGCATCTGCATCTCGGTTGGTATTAATCCAGCTTTGTCTAAATTCACTAACTCCCGCAGTAAACCTATAACAAATTTCTTTTGATGGGCAAAGGTTGTCGTTACATTTTGATATATCCATTTTTTAAGGTTATAAGTTTAAAATTTATTTTTATTTTAAGGTTATAAGTTTAAAATTTCTTGTTTAACATCTTCCCAAAATTTTGTTTGATTCCAAGCTAAAATTTCATCAACTGCAACTAAAACCATTTGTTTAGTATCGATACATTTATCCATTTCATTAAACATTTTTATAGCTTTTTGTCTGCATAATTTAGGAAATTCAATTTGTTGCCAATACTCTGCATTATTTTCAACGTGGCTTCTTAAAACAACACTTGTGCTAAAATAGTAAAAATTAGAAGTGTTATTTTTTTCTTCAACAATAGTTCCTAATTCTGGACTCCCTGGATATTCTTTTATCAATTTATATTTATTCATATCTTAAACAAATTTAACGATTGCTCGTGATTACACTTCCGTACAAATTTATCATTATAATCAAACTCAAATCCAAAAAAACTATTGTCATCCTTATAAATAAAAACATAAAACCAATGCCAACAATCAACCCTATCAATCCACTTGCTGGGAACTTGTAAGTTCTTCATAATAGCCGACAATCTATAAGGTCTGCCCAACTTTGAAAGTTGAGGCGTTGATGTTAAATTTAAGTCGGTTGGTTTCATTTTGTAAAGATTAAAAAAATTTATTTATTAAACTAATTTTTTAACACAAAATCTACCTCATAATCTAT
>CAYGYN010000061.1:0-2892 GCA_964354195.1 Candidatus Woesearchaeota archaeon
CGTCATTGGGCTTCTGCGGATCGCGCGCGCTCATCACAGACACCGACTTTCCCATAGGCAACCCACATATTTTACACAACGTATGCGCGCGCGGTATTGGACCCAAATTTAGGGGAATGTGGTGTGGTTTTGTGGAGAACTACGTGTGGGAAAATCATTTGTGGGGAAAGCGTTTGTGTGGGGAACCATTTGTGGGAAAATCCGCGGCGCACGCGGTTCAAAAGACTTATCATTCAAGACGCATATAAAAAGAGAAAAGATTGGATTATGGATACAACATCGTAATGTCGGAATCGCAGTAGAAACTCACTCTTGCATTCCCCTGAACATCATAGTACCTTAGCATCAAATCATGTATTCCCTCAGCAAGGTAAACAACCTTGGTTTCCGTATTGTAGGTATCGTATTTGCCGAGACTAATTAGCGCGCTCGCACTGCTATCGAGCCATAGAGCTGAGGCATCATTGCTTCCTAAAGTGAAACATACAGGTCCGTTTCTGGTCATATTCACTTGCATAGTTGCATTGAACCCAATGTAGTCACTGTACGCAGAATACACAGCGCCAGCTCCCAAATCATAGTCAAAAGTGGCTGGAAACTGTGATGTCCCGACTTCAGGACCCCAATTCTCGTCGGGGATCGTTAGAGTTCTCTAATGAACATCCCAACGCGCGAAAACCACCGTTTTGCCAGGGTCGCCTTTGTCTCCTTTGACCCCTTGTGGACCAGTTGCTCCTGTATCTCCTTTGTCACCTTTGGGTCCCTTAGCTATTGGAAGTTGTGTCACTATTGCTGCTGAGATTAGGTTGGAAGCCAGAATTGCGGCGATAAGTCCGACTATAAACATTGTTTTTGATATGCCCACGCTTTTCGCTTCAGTCATTTCATCACCTAATGCGTAACATTGTATTGATTGAGTCAGCAGATATTATTTGCGCAAAAAGATAATAGCGCGCGCGCATACTATTGACTTCGCCAATACTCAAGATCGTGCTTCACACTAAACGGAATATCAAAGCCCCTGCGTGAGGTCACGTTCTCCCCTTCCTCTCGGCGGTCTCTTTGTCCTTCTTGGCAATGTCCTTGATCATCCTGTTCCACTGCGGGTCGTTCTGCCACAGCGATGCCCCATCTCTCACGGCCTGCTCGTGAGCTTCATCCCTGCCCAGTCCGTCAGCCCTGTAGGATGTCTCCCTCAGCTCATGGAACAGGATGAACTTCTCGTAAGGCCTCCAAAGCTCAGAAATCCATATCTCGCCAAACGGCACCCCAAGCACTTTCGACGCATTAGTCGTCACGTGCTTGCCTCGGCACGTCACGTTATACGTCGCATTGTGATCCTCTATGACGCTGTGAGGCACGTAGACTATCTTATAGCCTTCTCCCGCCAGCATGTCCATCGTCTCCTCATACGTGCCTTTTGAGCGTTTCATGTAATCACCACCATCGATTCCGATGGCTGAAACTGCGCTTTTTAGGCATAAACCTTGCCTAAGCGCTTTAATAAGAGTCTTTCAACCTCATATTACTACCTGAAACAATGAGGATACGCGCCAAATGCTGATACAGGAGGTCATCCTAGAAAACTTCATGAGCTACGAGTATGCTAGGGTGCCCTTTAAATCAGGCGTGAACGTCATCTGCGGACCCAACGGCTCAGGCAAATCCTCACTCTTATTGGCTGCTTCCGTGGCACTTGGCCAGACCTACACGGAGCGCTCCAAAAAGCTCAGCGACCTAATCCGCTGGGGCAAAGAACAAGCCCGCGTAACGCTGATCCTAAACAACGCCAAAAGAGGCAACAACCGCCCCGTCCCCAAATACAACAAAGACCAGATCTTTCTAACACGCGCCATGCGAAAAGACGGTCAGTACTGGTTCGAGCTGGAAAACCGCGCCGTAACAAAGCAGGACGTGGAAAGGCTTCTGAGCAAGCTTGGCGTTGATCCCGATAACATTCTCATTATCATGCATCAGAACATGGTGGAGCGGTTCACGGTGCTTTCGGTGCAGGAGAAGTTGCGCATCGTAGAAGCCGCAGTAGGCCTCGAACCTTACCGCGAAAACGTGCTACAGGCACAGAGGAAGCTGACGCGTCTACTCAGCCAAGAAGACTCGATAGGCAAACTGCTTGAACAGGCGGAGCAGACGCTCAACTACTGGCGAGAACAGTATGACAAGTATCAGGAAAAGAAACAGCTCCAAGTCAAACTGAGGTTTCTGGAGCGCGAGCTCGCGTGGGCTGAAGTCGTGCGCAGGGAAGGCATAGTCATGGAGATAGAGGCCAATCTCAAGAAGCAGCACGATGTCCTAGCCCAAATCGAGGAGGAAAACAACGACGCAGAAGGCGAGCTCGAGGCCTACCAGAACGGGCTTGCCAAGCTCAGGGACGAGACGAAGACGCTTTTCGAACAGCGCCTCAGCCTCGAACGAGAAAAAACCCGAAACGAATCAACCATCCCCATCTACCAGCAACTCCTCAAAGAAACAAACTACATAGAACTCGAAACCGAGAAAGGCAGCCCGCAAACTCACTTCAAGCTACTGAGAACTGAAAACCTCAAGGAACTCATACAGGACGCCAACCAGCAAATCTCCAAAATAGACCCCGAAATAGACGGCAACCAGAAGCAGCTCAGGCACTTGGAAGAGTCAAGCGAAAAAGTAAGCGACCAAGTCCTCCAAAGCCGCATCAAACTCGCACTACTACAGTACAGGAGAGAAAACGCCACAACCGACATGGAAAGGCTCGAAAAAGAACTGAAAACCGTACGTACACACGCTAACGAGGCCACGGCCAAGGCCGAGGAAAGCGGAACCCGGGTTCCGCTTTCCTCGGCCTTGGCCGTGGCCTCGTTAGCGTGTGTACGTACGGTTTTCAGTTCTTTTTCG
>CAYGYN010000062.1:0-3795 GCA_964354195.1 Candidatus Woesearchaeota archaeon
CAAATGAGAGCAATCTTTCGGATGGGATTTATGATTATGCAGGATGCGCTTTCAGGACAGCTGATATTTACAACTGCACAGAAGATAGGAGATTGACTGTTGACACTGGTGCACCAAATGTGACTATAATGGTGCCTCTAAATAACACCATAACAAATGAGACGGCTGTGAACTTCACTGCTGTGCTCTCGGATGCAACTTCCGGATTGCAGAATGCAACCTTATACATCTATAATGAAACAGGCGGATTGTTCAACATGAGCTACTTTGAGCTTGGAGGAGTAATGAATACAGTTGTGAGCGCAATTGTGAACATGATTGCGGGAACATACTCGTGGTTCTGGGAAGTATTTGACTTAGTGGGTAACATTGCTTCAACTTCAGAGATATTTGGGAATTATACACTAACTGTGGACAATATCAAGCCAATAATTGTGTTTGTCTCGCCTACACCTGCAAATGGCTCATCATCAGTGAATACAATCGCCGTGAATGTTTCGGTTATTGACGTGAATTTCGCGAATGTGACAGTTTACTTGTATAATTCAACTGACTTGATTAATTCAAGCGTTTCTGCAGAAAATCCATTCTTCCTTAACTTTACGAACCTTGCCTATGGGAATTACACCTTTAATGCAACTGCATATGATCTGGCGGGAAACTTCAATGACAGCGAGACAAGAAATGTAATTCTAGTCAATGTCAGCGCGCCAGCAATAAATGTGACTCTGATAACTCCTCCTAATTACCAATCTGTGCAATTCAAGACTGCTGTAAACTTAAAATGTTCTGCCAATGACAGCGCAACTAATCTGACAAACATAACGCTGTATATATGGAATTCAACC
This sequence comes from Candidatus Woesearchaeota archaeon, assembly GCA_964354195.1. Classification (GTDB taxonomy): domain Archaea; phylum Nanobdellota; class Nanobdellia; order Pacearchaeales; family GW2011-AR1; genus JAOAJC01. The sequence continues at coordinate 849 of CAYGYN010000062.1, forward strand.
GATTTGCTTGTTACAAACAAGAGCAATGTGAATGGCACATGGAACCAGAGCTCATTCATGTATACTTTTAGCGGGCGTGGGGTGCATTATTGGAATTGCCTTGCAGGCGATAATGCGGGAAACAGCGCATTCAGCGAGAGAAATAATATCCTTATCTTGTACAATGCTTCGCTTGCTCCTATAGTCACGTTAATATCACCTGAGAATAACTCAATCAAAGTCAAGAACAATGTCTCATTCATATATTATGCTGAGGCAATGAATGGCAGACAGCTTGACTGCAGACTTGTGCTTGATAATGAAGTTGTTGAATATATAAATACAACCTCTGGAAGGAACACAACTTCTTACAATGTTTCTGATGGGAGCCATGCATGGAGAATGTGGTGCATTGACAATGAAAGCCAGATGAAAACAAGCGATGAATGGCTATTCACAGTAAATACTTCTATAACCGACTCACTTGCGCCGACTGTGAACCTAAGATATCCTTCTGACAACAAAGTATTCAATACCTATAATTCTGCAGAGAATATTACTCTTGTCTATAATGTTACGGATGATTATGGGGACATATTCTGCACGCTGTATACAAATGTTTCTGGAGCATGGGGAGAAGATGCAAGCCATACAAGGTATGTTGCTGCCAAGAATGAGACAGTCAGCATGACGCTTCCTGATGTGCCTGCAGGAACATACAATTGGAATGTAATGTGCAATGATTCAAGCGGCAATTCTGCATTTGCAAGCTCTAATTACACATTCACAATCGCACAGCTTGTAATTGGACCGTGCGACTGTGACTCGTGCACTGACTGCAATGCAAAGATGAATACTAAGTCATGCACTATTGTCAGATTAACACAGTCGACAAGCTATTCTGGAACAGGCGCGTGTGTAAACAAGACAAAGGTAGAGGGCGAGCAAACAAAGACATTCAACGGGCAGAACTTCACAATCAATGGAAGCGGCAGCGGATATGGAATAATGATGACGAGCGGGGCTCCGATGGATATCTTTATTGTTAATGACATCTCTGGGAGCATGAATTGGGGCAACAGGCTTTCTGATGCGAAGAGCGCGGCAGTGACATTCCTGAACAGCATTATAACTGGAGAGCACCGCGCAGGGCTTGTGACCTATGCAGGAAGTTCAAGCTTGAACACCGGGCTTACTACAACTATCTCAACTGTTATAAGCGCGGTGAATGCATTGACCGCTCCTGCATGCAGCGGCGCATGCACAGCAATAGGAAGCGGAATAATGACTGCTGTGGCAAATTATGGTGCTACAAACAGAATGAAAATAATGATATTGCTTTCTGATGGAGCGGAGAATGTATATTCACCTGATGCAATATCTGCAGCTTATTATGCTGCTAGCGCCAATATAACTATCTACACAATAGGGATTGGCACTAGCGATAACATGAACTTGATGAGAAATATTGCTTCGATAACTGGCGGAGAAGCTTATTTTGCACCAAATGCGGCTGCATTGCAGCAAGCATACAAAGACATATCTGCAAGATTCTATGATTTCAATGACCATTCTGTAACCAGCATAAACATCTCGAATTTCTATACAGCAATATCGATTGGAGGAGTTGTAAGGCCGAGCATCAGCTATTCGAACTTATCCCACAACCAGATAGGGATAACAGTGGACAGGGGAGGCAATGCAACTATTGCGTACAACAACATCTCAAGCTATTCAAGTTCCAGCTCGAATTGGGGAATCTATATCCCTGGACCAGTTTCATACAACAATATAATTGGCAACACCATAAGGACAAGCGGACCAAGCACAAACAACTATGGAATCTACCTTAATCCTTATTATCCTGCATATTTCAACAATATAAGTTACAACAACATCTATACAAGCGGAACAACAAATAATTACGGGATTTATATTTATGGGAGCGGGGCAGGAAGTGCAAACAATTATAGCTTATCTGCAAACAGGATTTATGCAGGCGGCACGTCAAATTATAATTATGGTATTTGGTGGAATGCAAGAAGTAGTTTCATGGGTTCAAACACAATAGATACCAAACAGAGCATTGGCGCAAGCGACGGCATATATCAGCAGGGCTGCACGTGGAACAACATAAGCTCAAACAACATAACCACTGGGGGCGTTGGGATTAATAACTATATATCTCAATATAATACCTTCTCATACAATAACATAACCTCGGGCAACATTGGAATTTTTGTGCAGCGTTATTCTGATTATGGACCTGAATATAATAATATAACCTCAAACACAATAAATGCAGGGGGAGATGGAGTTTCATTCTTCCGCTCAAGCATTAATCATGTATTTAATAACAGCATATCTTCGAGCAATGTTAATGGAATTTCTATCACCACTAGTTCTGGAGGTGAACTAATTGATTCAAACTCCATTAATGTTGTTTGTCCTAGCAACTGCCGGGGAATTTATGCAAGTGATAATTCAGGCTTCAATCAGATATATAGGAATAATATCAGTGTGAGAGGCAATGGGGCTTATGACACAGGAGGAGTTTACTTGGCTTATGGGGGCGGCGGAAGCACGATTATGTACAACAATATCAGTGTATATGGTGTTTCTAATTATAATATCGGAGTTAAGGATGCTTCTGGCCAGTGGGGGAATACTATCAGTTACAATGCAATCAATACAAATGGTAGCAGCGGCTCAAGCTATAACTGGGGAATTAACATGCAAGGTGCAGGCGGCAATCCTGATACAATCAATTACAACAATGTGACAACTGATGGAGATGCCGGCAATCATGGAATATTCGTTGAATCAGGCAACACTGGGACAAATGTAAATTATAATAATGTGGTTGCAAATAGCAGGGCAAGTGGAGGCAGTGTCGGGATATTAGACTATTACAATAATGTGAATATTATCGGAAACAATGTCTCTTGTCTTGGAAGAAATACTAACA
>CAYGYN010000063.1:0-12935 GCA_964354195.1 Candidatus Woesearchaeota archaeon
GAGCTCTTTTTTCTCAATTTCCTTATGATGGAGCCTTGACTCTTGAGTCTCATCTATCTTTGGTTCTTCCTTATCTTTTGGTTTTGTTTCTTTTTCTGCCATTATGCTTTGACCTCCGCAACTTCCTCTTTCTTAGCTTCAACTTTCTTTTCCTCTGGCTTTGGCTTAGGATTTGCTTTTTTCTTGAGTGTTATCTTGCCTTCTTCTTCGACTGAAACCAAGAAGCTTGGCGAGTCTACAACTCTGTTATCTATTAGAATCCTCTTGTGTGTTACCATCTGCCTTGCTTCCTGGGTGGTTTTCGCCAAGTTTTTCTTGAAGACGACTGTTGGCAATCTTCTTTCCAAAAGGTCTTCAATCTTGAGAGCAAGCACGTCTGCAGTGGTATTTGTCTTAAGTCCAAGAGCCCTTAGTTTGCTAAAAAGAATCTCCTGTTCTTCGGATGAAGATTTTGCGAGAGCCATTGCCCTTTTTCTGAAATAACTTACTTTTGCCTTTGTTTTCCAAACTTCAAGCTTGTTTTTCAAGCCATATTTCTTCAGAAGTGCATTCTCCTCTGCGATTCTTATTTTCTCATATGCTTTCTTTGGCCTTGAATATCTTTTCTTTTTCCTAATCATTCTTTCTTTCTCTTAACCCCCATTGCCCTGCCTTTTGTCCTGAAGTGCGACCTTGTTCTCTGCCCTCTTGAAGGCTGCTTAAGTGCATGCCTGATGCCACGATAGGATTTTATTTCTCTCAGGCGCTTGATGTCAAAATCACGCTTCATATCCAAATCTGTGCCATAATAGTGTGCTGTCTGCCCTGTTTCGATGTCTGTTCTCCTATTTTTAAGGAAATCATAAACTGGAAGAGTTTCAAGGAATTTCTCTATTTTCTGAATATCTGCCTTGGATAGTTCAACTACTTTCTTGCTTCTTGGGAAACCCAGTTTTATGCAGAGGGCATTTGCGATTGTCCAGGAGATTCCTTTTATTCTTGTCAAGCCCGTGTAGATATTCTTTGAACCAGGGATGTCATAACCAAAAATCCTGACTAGAACTTCGTGCTCTTCTCTTTCTTCAACTCGCTTTGGCTTTTCAGCTTTGAGTTTAACTACTTCGGGCTTCTTCTGCTTTTCAGGCTTTGTTTCTTGTTTTTCTGCCATTTTATCTTACGAATAAGTTATACCTTTCTCTCTCCAAGAGTTCCTGCAAAATTCTTTTTTCGATTGCTTTCTTCGGGTCAGGAAGATTGCTAACCCTTGATTTCATGTCCTCGAAGGACTTGAAGGGCTTCTTTTCCCTCTCGGTAAGGATTTCTTGCATATGTTTCTTGCCGAAACCTGGAAGAAGCTCAATTTGATGAAGCCTCATGCTTATTGGCTGAGCGTTGTTAAAGAAATCTACAAATTTCTTCTCCTGCTCCGCAACTAGCTTATCAATGAACTCCTGCAGTTGGATCTTCGCAGTCTCTGTTATCTTATCTCTCGACAGTCTGCCGGAGATATAGTATATCTTATCACGTTTCTCAGGCCCTATATAAACTTTTTCTTTTACTTCAAGAGAGACGCCTCTTCGGGGAACAAGCTCGAGAAGAGCGAGGTTTTTCTCCCCGATAGCCTGGGCTATTGGAGTCATTCTTCCTCCGAGCGGATACCCATTCGGTAGGTAATCTAATACGATTGCATAATCTTCTTTTTCTGCCATGTTCAGTATTTTTTGACTATTTCGAGGATAGCATTTGCTTCTGCTTCAGTCAAATTAGCCTCAATAAGAATTTTGTTTACATCCTCTACATCTCGGGGCAGAAAATCTGCAAGTTTTACGAAATTTTCTTCCTTAAGCTTTGGATTATTCAAATCTCGCAGTTCAGAGACAAGCTTGCTTGCATCCGCTTTTGAGAGAACTGAGAAACTCTTCAAATAATCATGAATTGGCTTCTTTTCTTCTGCTTTTGGAATCAGGGCTGTGACTTCCCCTAGAGCCAATGGTTTCTTTGAGAGTATCATATTGCTGCCTCTATCTTTCTAAGATGGATGGGTTTAATTGAGTATCTTTTGGGCTTATTTAAGTCATTTATCTCCACATAATATGCTGAGCCTCTCTTTTCCAGTACTTTTCCAGTTCTTCCTTGAAGTCTCTTTGAATAGCCAAATTTGAAGCCCAGGTTCTTGACTACCGCTACGGAGTCTCCTGGCTTAAATTTTTGGAAAAATTTCATCAAGGAGAACTTTCCCTTCTCATGTATATTCTTGTATTTGAGCATAGGAATAGTTATAAAAGTCGCTTTAAAAAGATTGCTCTGAGCAATCTTTAGATTATCTCAGTTTATCAGAAACCCTAAAACTTGGTCCTGCTGAGATAGAGCCTTGCTCCAAAGAGCCTGAATTTCTTGCGCTTTCCATGTTTTCCCTGATTGCCTTGAACATTTTCTCGCCCCAGACAGCATGCCCGCAGCGCATGCAGACATCAACAACTGAATTAGCATCAATTTCACACTTGCAGTAGATACAATGTTTTGCCATTTTCACCTTATTTTGCAAGTTTATTTGTTGGAAATAGTATTTAAATATTAGTATAATTAAAAAATAATATTCTGCTAATGAAAAAACAATAAAAAAATAAAAATTGAATGGATATTTAGTCGAAATCAAAAAGTCCTTGAGATTTGTCTTGGACTTTTGGAGATTATCTCCCTTTCTTATTCATATAACATTCCTTGCAGTAAACAGGCTTGCCTTCTGCTGGCTTGAATGGAACTTCACATTCCTTCTTGCACTCAGAGCAAACTGCTTTATGCATTTCTGGTGGGCCGAAATCTCTTCGAAATCCGCTACCTCGGTTGCCGAATCCTCGTCCTTCCATGGTTTGATATCCTCCTTACACTAAACAGCCCGGGAAATCAAAAGAAATCTTTTAACTTCAGCTGTTTATCTGAAAAATCAAAATATAATGATTTTATAAATCTTTGTAGTTTTTCAAAAGAGAGAATAAAGAAGGTTTTTAAACTAAAAAATCCTAAAATAAACATATGAAAAAAGGAGTATTAATATCGGTTTTTCTAATTGTATTCTTAGCTGGATTTGTAAGTGCAACCTGTGATTTGACTGTAACCTTGCTTAACCAAGACCCTTATCCCGCTATGCCTGATGATTATGTGAAAGTAGTGTTCCAGATAAACGGGACACAAAATACTGAGTGCGAAAAAGTATTCCTTGATGTTGTGCCTGAATATCCTTTCTCATTGGACAGCAAAGACAGCAAGATTATGGTGACAGGAGGCAATTTCATCAACAACTATGCGAGCTTTATACTTGTTGCTTACAAGCTTCGCGTTGATAAGAACGCTGTTGATGGGGACAACAAGCTAAAAGTCAAGTATGGAATGGAAGGAAAAACTTCAGCAACTTACACAAAAGATTTTGATATTAATATAAAAGATGCAAGAACAGACTTTGAAGTCTCTGTGCAGGATTATGATGCTGCAAAGAATATGTTGACGTTGGGTATAATCAATGTAGGAAAATATGATGCTGAGTCTTTAGCTCTCGAAATCTCTGCGCAGGACAATATAAAACTTAAGGGCGCAAGCAGCTCAATAATTGGGAGTCTAAACGCGAATGATGACACTACTGCGAGCATTGAGGCTGTGCCAAAAGTGGGAGAAATCACATTAAAGCTGAGCTACAATGACCAGAATAATGTCAGAAGACCTGTTGAGAAAAAAGTTTATTTCACGAGCAATTTCCTTGAGAATGGAACAACAAAAACAACAAGGGACAAATTCTTCTATATGTTCTGGGTTTTGCTTGTTGTGTTTATTCTCTACCTTGTTTGGGGGTGGAGACAGAGAAGAAAAGCGAGAAACAACAAGTTAAATCAAATTAGGAGATAATTCTTACTCATACCTTAAAGCCTGCACAGGCTTGATTTGCGAAGCCTGCCAGGCTGGGAATGTTCCTGAGACTGCGCCTGCAAGGAATGCAAACAAAAGGCAGCCAATTATCAAATAAGGAGGGAATGCTGCTTGCAAGAGATTTGTGCCAACCTGATAAACTGCAATATATTCTATGGCTTTGCTTACCCCCATTCCGAGAGCAACTCCAATAATCCCGCCGACAAGCCCAAGCATACCTGATTCGATGAGGAAGATTGCCAAAATGTCTGAATTTCTTGCACCTACTGCTTTCATAACTCCGATTTCTCTGTATCTTTCCAAGACAGCAGTATACATTGTGTTTGCTATGCCAATACCGCCGACAACAAGGGAGATTGCTGCGACACCAAGAAGAAACGCGAGAACTATGTTAAGTATATTGTTGAAACTTCTGAGCATTTCTTCGGGAGTGAGAATCATAAAGTCCTGTGTTTTTTCTGTTACATCGCGGAATGAGCGAAGCCTTTTTTCCACTTTGGCAGCAACATCATTTATGTCTGCGCCCGTGTCTATCTGAATCCAAATAACTTCTATTTTATCGCCTGTGTTGAATATTCTCTTGTATTCTGAGAAAGGAACATAGATGTTCTTGTCATCCGAAGGATTGCCTATTCTAGACATTATTGCTTTAACCTTGAATTCATTGCCGTTAATCAGGATATTGCCGCCTGCCCTAACTGGCTTTTCAAATACTTTGTTGTATTTGAAGTCATATCCCAACATAATCTCAGTTGTATCGCCTGCCTGGAGCATTTTACCTTCATCAACCTTTAATGTCATTGCCTCAAAAATTAAAGCTAAAGATTTTGCATTCTTTGCGTCTGTTGGCATCCCTGCAACAGGAAGATATCTCTTTTGCTTGTTGAATTCTATTTCCCCATTTGCCATGCCAAAATAAGAAACAGATTTAACGCCACCTACCTTTTCTATTGCTTCTGCATCTTGAATATAAAGTGAGACTGCTCCGCCAGAGCCTGGCTGTCCTGCGCCACCTTTAGCCATTATGAAGAACTTGTCTGTTCCAAGAAGACGGAATTGCTCCTCTATTGCTCCCTGGAATCCGAGAGAGATGCTTACAAGAATGAATATAGTTGCAATTGCAATGAAGATTCCAATCATTGTGAGCCATGAACGAAGTTTTCTTCTTCGCAGGTTTTTCAATCCAAGTGCAAAATAATCTTTTATCATTATCCTCGCAATGCCACCACTGGCTTTAGTTGAGAAGCTTGAAGAGCAGGCATTATTCCTGCTATTAAGCCTATGAAGAATGAAAAAGATATAGACAGAAGAATAAGAGGGTAGGAAATAGTTACTTCAATGAGACTCTGATTGAGCGCTGAATTGGCAATTGTTGAGACAAGGAATGCAAAGCCAAGCCCGATTAGTGCCCCTACAATCCCGCCAACCAAGCCAAGCAAGCCTGATTCTATTACAAATATTTTCAGGATATCCGAGTTCTTTCCCCCGACTGCTTTCATTATTCCTATCTCTTTCATTCTTTCCAAAACAGAAGTATACATTGTGTTAGCTATGCCTACGCCTCCAATAATCAAAGAAATTGCAGCTATTCCTGCGATGATTATGTTCAATATGCTAAGAATTGTGTTTATTGATGATAGCGCTTGGACTGGAGTCTGGACAGAGAAATCCTCCTCGCCAACTTTCTCATTCCTGTCGCGCCTTAGTTTATTAGAGATTGATTCTGCAACTTCTTCTGTCCTGTCCTTATTAACAACTCTGGCAACAATGATGTCTATCTCGTCGGTGATATTAAGGATTTCATTCATATCATCTTCCGTCATAAGCGCAGCAATGTTAACCTGCATTGTGCCTGATTTCTCGAGAATTCCTGCAACCTTGAAGTCTTTTCCTTGGATTGTTATTGTGCTGCCAACATTAACTTCGCGGTTAAATTCCTCTTTTTTCATGAAATCCGAACCAATAACAACTACTCCGCGATCGTTGGCTTTAAGCAATCTTCCCGAAGAGACTTTTACATTCATGTTCGTATAGATGAAATCGACATCTTCCTGGGACTTGGGCATACTTGCAAGATATTTGTAGCCCCTTACATCATTAAAATCAACTGTTACTGAACGGATTAATCTTGGAATAGCAACTTTGACGCCTGGCACGGATTTTATTATATCCAAATCATGCTCATTAAGTTTTGTTACTGCTGTGCTGCCTGGAGGCCCCAAGCCTGTTTGAGCATTCTGAATAGTAAGTGTATCTGCTGACAAGCTTGCGAACTGCCCGGTTATGGCTGTCTGCAAACCATTACCTAAAGAGATTAAAGAAACAACCGCCGCAATACCAATAAAGATTCCAAGCATTGTCAGCCACGAGCGAATGCCACGATGCTTAAGATTTTCGAATGCCAGCGAGAAATATTCTTTCAGCATTGCATTACCTCTCTTTTTCCGAGACTTCTCTCCACTTGCCTTTGATTTTCTCAGTGATTTTCTCAATCTTGCCGTCGCGTATCCAATAGATTATCTGAGCATGTTTCTGGGCAAGATGAGAGTCATGAGTAACCATGATTACGGTTTTGCCCTCTTTGTTTAATTTCTCAAGAAAACTTATTACTAGCTCGCCGTTTTTTGTATCTAGATTTCCTGTTGGTTCATCAGCAAGAATAACTTCAGGGTCATTTGCAAGCGAGCGTGCAATTGCAACTCTCTGCTGCTCGCCCCCTGAGAGCTCATTAGGATAGTGCTCCATTCTTTCGCTCAATCCAACTTTTGTTAGAAGCGCCTCAGCTTTTGCTTCCCTTACCTCTGTTTCTACTTCCTGGAAGAGCATTGGCAGCATGACATTCTCCTTTGCTGTAAGATTTGGGATGAGGTTAAAACTCTGGAAGATAAATCCTATAGTTTTTCCTCTTATTTGCGCCAAGTCTGACTCATGAAGCTCTTCTATATCTATCTCATCGAGATAAATGTCTCCTTTTGTTGCCAAGTCAAGACTTCCAACGAGGTTCATTGTTGTTGACTTGCCTGAGCCGGAAGGGCCCATTATTGCAACAAACTCCCCGACATGGACCTCAATATTAATACCGTCGACTGCCTTTACAATATTGCCTCCGAGATGATAGTGTTTGGCGACGTTCTCAAGCCTTATTACATGCACCCTTCTCCCATTTTTATCCCTCTTTACAGCCATGTTCTAAGTATGTATGGAGGTTATAAGAAGATTTCGCTGGCAGGATAATTCGCAATGTTTAAAAACCGATTTTGAGCATTATTTATATGATAATTCCTGTTAGATGCTTCGGATGCGGAAAGCCGATTGGGCACCTCTGGGAGCAGTATAAGAAGAGAACAGATGCAGGCGAGGACAAGAAGAAAGTTCTTGATGATTTGGGGCTTGTGAGATATTGCTGCCGAGCTGCTTTGCTTGGGCATGCAGACATGTTGCCTGAAATTGCAAAATTTAAAAAGTCCTAAGATTCTAGCACAATAATCTTTTTATAGGATATTCTTGAGATTGTTTAATGCCATTGCCTTTGAAAATAGCAACTGCCTGTTTTTTGAGAAGAGATGGGAAGACTTTATTTATTGACTATACAAATTATCCTCATCCCATACATGCTGGTAAGTACTCAATTCCGGGAGGCAGACTGGAAGAAGGGGAACTGTTAGTTGATTGCGCCAAAAGAGAAGTCCAGGAAGAGACAGGGTATATTCCCAGAGAACTGATTTATCGCGGGAAAGTGAGATTTCTCAATGAGAGGAGAACAATAAATGGAAAGCCGATGAAGAATGATTTTGAGGTTTGGTTTTATGATTGCATGGATTTTGATGATTCCAATGCAAGGGCAACTGAAGGAAGACTTGCTTGGATAGAAGATAATAACATTCTTGACTTGCCATTGCACGAAGGAGACAGAATTATTTGGCAAAACTGGCTTAGCAAACACAAAATATTTGAAGGAGAGATTGAGCACGAAGGGGAGAAATTAACTTTGGCTAGATTGATATCTGAGATTAAACTTAAATCTTGAACAATTTCGTTGGAATATTTCTATCTGAATGAGTTATTTTTGGTTTCAAATCTCTGCGTTCTTTGATGAGGGAGTTGAAAGTTTTAATTGCAAGTCCAGGAGTGTTATTTGTCTGGCTAAGGTGCGAGAGAATTACATGATTTAGCTTTGAATTTGCATGCTCAAGAACACAAAGAGCTGATTGCCTGTTTGACAAATGCCCGGTATCACTTTTTATCCACTGCTTAAGGAAATAGGGATAAGGTCCTTCGATAAGCATTTTCTCATCATGGTTTGATTCAAAGCAGAGAAAGTCAGAATCTTGAACTGCAGAGATAATGTTATCGCAGGCAAAGCCTGCATCTGTGATTATTGAGATTGTTTTTCCATTTCTTATGCTGAATGATATTGGGTCTGCCGCCTTATGAGATTTTGAGAAAGCGCCGATTTCCATTCCTGCAAGCTTAAGAAGTTCATTATTTTTTATAGGGTTTATCAAATCAGTGTTCTCACAGAGAAATGAATTCTGGATTGTCCTTTTTGTTGCAAATATTGGGATGTTAAGATGCCTTGCAAGAACATCTGCACCTCGAATGTGGTCAGCATGCTCATGAGTTATAAAAATACCTTTTATCATTTCAGGACTTCTTTTTATCTTTTCCAGGCGAGAAGTTATCTGCTTCGCACTCAAGCCAGCATCCACAAGTATTGCATTTTCATTATTTTGGATGAAGAAGCTATTTCCAGAAGAGCCTGAGCCGAGAACAGAGAGTTCCATTATGATATCCTCACTTTATTTTTGTAATTGCAGTGTTTGCATTCAACGGTTTTATGCGTTTTAGTGATTGATAATTTGCCAGCCAAGGGATTGAAGCATTTTTTGCAGAAAAGTTTTCTTTTGTCTCTAAGTTTTATATTAAACTTCATTGCTATACGTTTTATTTTTTTAAGTTGCTGGGGAGTAAATGGTTTTGAGAAAAATTTTTCTATACTCTCTTTTGTCTCTGTTTTGTTCAACTCTCTTTTCATAGAAAAAAGAGAGAATGACTGTTTATATAGATTGATGCTCAAAAGAGAAAAGCTTAAAAATACCTAAATTCATCGATTTTTGAAGACGGTCACAGTAGCCAGGAAACGCCTGTTCTCTTTCCGAACACAGAAGCTAAGCTGGTTACGTCGGTCATGTTAGTCTCCTACAAGAGGCGAAGTGCCGATGCTGTCTTCGTTGTTTTTATAAAATGAAGTTCTTCATAAACGATGACATCTAGTTCTATGCTGTCTTCGTTTTTTTAAATTAAGTTAATGCTTGTTTTATTAGTTATTTTGAAAGACATAAAAGGTTAAAAGGCATAAAGAAGAAATGCATGGATGAAATATAGAGGGGTGATAATGTCTGGCTTGCCCTGTTCTGGCAAGTCTGTTCTATGCAAGAAACTGAGTGATGAATATGGATGGAAGATATTCTCCTTCGGGCAGATGTGGAGAGACAAATGGAGAATTGCTTATCCTGATGGGCATATCTCCTTTGAAGAATATTGGAGGAATACTTCACTTGAAGAAAACAAACAAGTAAATGTAGAAGGCAGGGAATTATTCAGGAAGGAAAATTTTACAATTGACTCAAGGTATTCTGCATTTTATTGCAAGGACTTGCCTTATCTAAGGGTTTTTCTGTATGCCCCATTAGAGATAAGAGCAAGCAGATGCAAGGAAAGGGAAGATGGAAGAGTTGCTGATGGGCTTGCACCAAAGGCAAGAGGAGTTGAAGAGCTAAGAGTAGTGCTACAGGCAAGAGAAGAAGATGAGCTGCAAACAGGAATTAAAATATTCGGAGAAGATTATCGAGAGCGCAAGCATTATGATGTTATGCTTGATACATCAGGGCTCACAATAGCACAAGAGTTCAATTGTTTGAGAGGCGTTCTAGAGACAACAAGATAAGGTTTAAAACATAATCAGATGTTCTATTTTTACGTGGGTGTGCCTGAGTGGTTAAAAGGGCAGGTCTCAAGAACCTGTAGCTTAGTGCTTACCTAGGTTCGAATCCTAGCACCCACATTATTATCAAAATGCTTCCGTAGCTCAGCCTGGATAGAGCATCAGGGTCCTAACCTGAGGGTCGCAGGTTCAAATCCTGTCGGGAGCGCTTAGAATAATAAACTTTAAAACTGCTTTATTGATAGTATTTCTAAGCGCGATTAGTTTAGTGGCAGAATAGCTGGTTTCCATGCATTGATTGCGAAATCACCAGCGGACACGGGTTCGATTCCCGTATCGCGCATTCAAAACCAATTAGGTTTAAAAGAACCTAAATTTATAGAATAACAATGGATAATCAACCAAAACACGAGCATAAACAACAACCTATTCAAGAAACAGGAAAAGGAGGGTATGACAAGTCCTACAAGCTTCTGCTGATAATTCCAGCAGTCTTCCTGATATTTTCGATTATCTATCTATTTAATTTCAATAGCCACAATGGAGATGTTATTTACAAAGATGTTTCTCTGACTGGAGGAACAACAATTACTGTTTTTGATGAAAAGGCGGATGTTGACAAACTGAATCTGGATTTTAAGAAAGATTTCCCAGACTTGCAAACGAGAAAATTATCAGATGTAAGGACAGGCAAGCAAGCAGGATTTATATTTGAAACAAAAGAAAATGCTGATGCTACAAAGGCAGCACTTGAGAAATATTTAGGATATGCTTTAGATGACAAGAACTCGAGCATTGAATTTTCCGGAGCAAGCTTGTCTTCAGGATTTTATCAGCAATTGAGAATGGCACTGCTAATAGCATTCGTGCTAATGGCAATTGTAGTGTTTATCATATTCAGAACACCTATCCCGAGCGGGGCAGTTGTCTTGTCTGCTTTTGCAGATATTCTGATGACGGTAGTTGTTGTGGACTTGATGGGAATAAACCTATCGAGCGCAGGAATTATTGCATTCCTTATGCTTGTTGGATATTCTGTTGATACAGACATTTTATTGACAACAAGAGTCATAAAGAAACATGAAGGAAAAGTTAATGAAAGATTATTTGGGGCATTCAAGACAGGAATAACAATGACCTTGACTTCAGTTGCTGCTGTTGCAATTTCTCTCCTCATCATTTATAATTTCTCAGAGACTTTAAGGCAAATATTTACTATATTGCTTATCGGGCTTGGGTTTGACATATTCAATACATGGGTAACTAATGCATCTATATTGAAGTGGTATGCGGAGGTCCACAAGATAGAATGAAATTAACATGGAGAATGTGGCTGCTGATAGCACTTTTGCTATTATCAATACTTGCAATAAAACCTAGCTTTGATTCAGGAGTTATTGTAAAATCTGTTGATAAAGGTTCAGATGTATTCAATGCTGGGCTAAGAGCAGGCGAGATAATCAAGTCAATAAATGGACATGATGTCAAGGACATGAAATCTTATGGTGATGCTGTAAGTTATCTTGTTATCAACGGGACAGAACAAAAAATAGACATCAAAACAAAGAAGAATGAATATATCTTCTTGACAAATGAAACTATAGGCATAACTGTTGAAGATATCCCTCCAACAAAAATACAGATGGGTTTGGACTTGAGGGGCGGCGCAAGGGCGCTTGTTCAGCCAGATGTGCCTATTACAGATGACCAAATGCAGGACTTGATTACAATAAGCAGAAACAGGTTTAATGTTTATGGGCTGAGTGACATACAGATTAGGGCGGTAAGTGATTTATCTGGGAATAAATTCATGCTTGTAGAGGTTGCCGGAGCCTCTCCTGCTGATTTGAAAGAGCTTGTATCAAAGCAGGGCAAGTTTGAAGCAAGAATCGGGAATGGCTCAGACTCACTGGCAGAAAACATTACGTTAAATTTAGTTTCGAATGAGAGTGAAGAATTTAATGAAACAAACAACTCAATCAATATAACCTCTAATGAGAATCAAACTATCCAACTCAATGCCAGCGGAGGCATATTAGTATTTGAGGGAGGGAAAGGAGACATTGCAGATGTATGCAGAAACAGGGCTGAATGTTCAGGCATAACTGGCTGCTTTGATGCTCAAGGGGGAGGATATGCATGTAATTTCAGATTCACTATTTATTTGACTGAGGCGGCTGCAAAGAAACACGCTGCAATCACAAAGAACATCTCGCTTGACTCCAGCGGCAAATATCTGATTGATAAACTCTATCTTTATATTGACGGGAATGAAGTTGATTCTTTGCTTATCGGAGCAGATTTGAGAGGACAGGTAACCACTCAAGTTTCAATACAGGGCTCTGGCACAGGAAAAACCCAGCAGGATGCATTCAATGATGCAAAAGCAAGTATGAACAAACTGCAAACAGTGCTCATAACAGGCAGCCTGCCCTACAAGCTCAACATAGTTAAAATGGATACAATCTCGCCAAATCTTGGGAGCCAGTTCAGTTATCTCTTACTTCTTGCTGGCGCTGCTGCAATGGTTGCTGTTGGATTGATAATCTTCTTAAGATATAGGAGATGGAAAGCTTCTCTTGCACTTATATTCACTTCATTCTCGGAGATTTTGATAATCCTTGGAATTGCAGCATTAATCAGGTGGAACCTTGACTTGCCGTCTATTGCAGGAATTCTTGCAACTATCGGAACAGGAGTTGACCAGCAAATTGTAATTCTTGATGAGGCGAGGAGCAAGACAACTGCAAGTGTCCTGGAAAGAATGAAGAGGGCATTATTCATTATCGTGAGCGCTTATTTCACTGCGCTTGTCTCTTTGCTGCCTCTTTATTGGGCAGTTGCAGGATTGTTCAAGGGCTTCGCAATAACCACCCTGATAGGAATAACTGTCGGAGTCCTTATAACAAGACCTGCATTCTCTGACATGATAAAGAAGATTGAGGAATAAAACTATTTATCCAAATAAGTCTGATACCAATTTATTGTACCCTTAATGCCCGATTCAACTGTAAACTTTGGCTTATAACCGAGGGATTTTATTGGAGAGACATCAATATGAACCTTCTGTGGCTGTGCTCTTTCTGCCCCCATT
>CAYGYN010000064.1:0-2500 GCA_964354195.1 Candidatus Woesearchaeota archaeon
AAAAGCAGGCGGACAGTCTGCAGCTCGTTTTGAAAGAATAACCGAAGGGCTTGCAAAAGAATTCTTCCGCCGTATTGCTGACTCAATGAAAGAAATATTCTTCGAAATGCCAAAATTGAAAGGAATACTTATCGGAGGTCCAATTCCTACAAAAGAGGAGTTCCTGGAATACGGGGAATTAGCAACAAAGCTGAAAGAAAAAGTAATTGCAGTAAAAGATATAGGTTATACAGATGAGCATGGTCTCAAGTTGCTTGTAGAGGCATCCGAAAAAGACATTGCAAGCCAGGAGTTAATAAAAGAAAAGAATGTTGTCAACAAATTCCTTGAAACTCTTGGAAAATCTAAGACAAAAGCAGTCTATGGAGAAGAAAAAGTCAAGCTTGCCATTGAAAGAGGAGCAGCAGATTTAGTACTTATCTCAAAGGAAATGGGCAAGGAGAAGATAGCCCAATATCAGGCAGCAGCTGAGAAGATAGGGGCAGAAACAGTCATTATAACAACAGAAAGCCCTGAGGGTTTGCAATTCTTCAACCTTACAAGGGGTGTCGGAGCCCTTCTGAGATTCGGTTTGGAGTAAATGGATATTAGAAACTACTAATGAGATTACAATAAACAATATAAACAACATTTCTCGAACTATTCTTATGGAAAAGGGCACTGAAAAGAGGAAGAAGCATGAAGAGATGATGGAAGCAGCAAAGGGGTTTTTCAATGCTTACACAAAAGCAAAGGAATTTGCTGAAGCAGTAAGGGGTGAAAGAGTAATAAGAATAGATTTTAACCTTCTCTCTGAATATTCCCCTGAGCTTGCAGAAGATGTTCTCGAGGCTCCAGAAGAAACAATAGCAATTCTCGAGAATGCCCTTGATGAAATGGGCTTGTTAAAAAATCCAAGATTGAGGTTTAACTCTCTTCCAAAGACAGTTGAAGTTAGAATCCGTGATGTTAGGGCAAGGCATCTTGACAAGCTCCTGGGTGTTGAAGGAATTGTCAGGCAAGCATCAGATGTCCGTCCTCAGGTTGTAAACGCAAAGTTTGAATGCCCTAATTGCGGAGCCATTTTATCTGTCTTGCAGCTTGACAACAAATTCCATGAGCCCCAGAGATGCAGCTGCACATGGAGAGGGCAGTTCAGGATGGTATTAAAAGAAATGGTTGACGTTCAGCGTCTTGTGGTGGAAGAAGCTCCCGACATGCTTGAAGGTGGCGAGCAGCCAAAGAAAATAAATATATTCCTAAAAGAAGATTTGGTAGATCCAAAGATGGAGGAAAGTACAACTTCTGGAAGCAGAATAAAGATTTTCGGAAGATTAACAGAAGTCCCAATACCTTTGAAAACAGGAATCTCAACAAGATATGACATAGCAATAGAAGCCAATAATGTTGTTCCAATGGAAGAGTCATTCTCTGACTTGAATGTAAATGAAGAGGAAACAAAGCAGATTCTCGAGCTTGCAGCTGATCCCAATATATTCAGAAGATTGATACAAAGCATTGCTCCAAGTGTCTATGGCTATGATAAAATAAAAGAAGCTCTTCTTCTGCAGCTTTTTGGAGGGATAAAAAAGACCAAATCAGACGGCGGCTCAACCCGAGGCGATATACACATTCTCTTAGTTGGTGATCCAGGTGTCGCCAAGTCAGTCATGTTAAAAGTAATATCTGGGATTGCTCCAAAAGGGCGCTATGTCTCTGGAAAAGCAGCAACCTCTGCAGGATTGACAGCATCTGTAGTCAAGGATGAGTTTCTTAGAGGTTGGTCTTTGGAAGCTGGCGCAATGGTTCTCGCAAACAGGGGCTTGGTTTGCATTGATGAGATAGAAAAAATGACAGAGCATGACAGGAGTGCAATGCATGAAGCAATGGAGCAACAAACAGTCAGCATCTCAAAAGCAAATATTCATGCAACATTAAGAGCTGAAACAACTGTTCTTGCTGCAGGAAATCCTAAATTGGGAAGATTTGACCCATTTACTGCAATTCCTCTGCAAATTGATATCTCGCCTGCATTGCTCTCGAGATTTGACGTGATTTTTGTAATCCGAGATTTGCCTAACAAAATTCAGGATGAGGCAATTGCCACGCATGTTCTTGAAGAGCATGTTCAGGAAGTTGTCAGAGATGTAATTGACCCAAAATTATTAAGGAAATATATCTCATACGCAAAACAAAAGATAAAGCCCAAGCTGACAGAAGAAGCAGTGGAAGAAATAAAGAGTTTCTATGTGAATTTAAGAAACCAGTCCGTAAGAACAGACTCAGATATTAAGCCAATCGCAATAACACCAAGGCAGCTTGAAGGCATTATAAGACTCTCAGAAGCATGCGCAATGATGCGCCTCTCTGATAAAGTAAAGCGAGAGGACTCAAAAAAAGCCATCGAACTGTTGAAATTCTCGCTAACTCAAGTTGGCTATGATGAAGAAACAAAATCCTTTGATATTGACAAGATGACAACAGGAATTACTTCCTCAAAGAGAAGCAAGATTCTCCTTGT
>CAYGYN010000065.1:0-9118 GCA_964354195.1 Candidatus Woesearchaeota archaeon
GGCTCAGATTTAACAAATCTGACAATTCATGCAACAAACTCATTCTACAAGGAGTCAGAAACAGCCCCAAGCTTCCTTGACAGGCTTGAAGGCAAACTCTCTGCAAATCAGCACGGCATTGAATCCTTTGTCAACCTGCAAAAGTTATCCGATCAAGGTCTTCCAATAACTGAAAAATCTGTTGTAGATTACATATATTTCTCTTCCCAGAATCCAGTTTCAAGCCACATATCAAGCATGCCTGCTTGGTTTATGATAGATAATAATCACAAATCAAGCTATAATCTCTCTTAGTTTCAGATTGAAACTATCCAAAAGCCACCACCTTCCCTCGATAAGAAGTAGTAAAAAGGACAATCTTTATATATCAATAAAACCTCGTAAAATTAGAGTAGCTCAATGCTATAAAAAGGTAAAAGGAGGTAAAAATGGATAAAAAAGGACAAGCAGCAGTCGAGTTCTTGATGACATATGGTTGGGCAATTCTTGCAGCAATCATTGCAATTGGAGTTCTTGCTTACTTTGGCGTATTCAGCCCAGGAAAGTTCACTCCATCCGCTTCAGTTCTTAGTTCGCCATTGTACGCAAACAACTGGCAGATTAAGACAACAGGCGTCTCAATTGAAATCAAGAATAACGGCGGCGACGATGTAACACTTGGCAACATAACAATTGCAGGATGTGGAAGCGTCAATTCAGGCGCAGCACTGCCAGCAAGCGGACTTGCGACAGTAGTAGTCCCATGTGCGCTGACGAATGGAGTTGCATTCAAAGGAGATGTAACTGTCAACTATTTGAAGACAGGAAGCAGTCTTTCTTCGCAATCAACAGGAACAGTCGCTGGTAAAGTCACCGCTTAAACAGCAAATTTTTATTTTTTTTATTTTTTACACTTTTTTCTTTCAGGGTTTTAACCCTTTATGACATAGGTTAAACCATAATCAAAAAAAGTGAGTGTAAAAAATAAAAGATGTTGAAACTCAAAATAAACAAGTTGATCCCCGCTGTTAGAATTATCTGATAACAATCCGTTAAACAAACCAAAATCAGTTTAAATAGGCAAAGTATTACTTGCCCATTCTATTATGCGCCCTAGCAGAAGGTCTTACCTTCATAGTATGGGACTTTGTTTTCAATCCTCGGGATTTCTTTGCCGCAGAGGTTAATCCTCTTGCAGCCCTGTTGTGGTTCTGGGGATTGCAAATCCAGTTTATTGTCCTGTCATTCTTAATTTCAGGCTTGTCAGGGTCAACAAGTATGACTTCAAAGAAATAATGCTTTCCATCCTTGGCAAGATAATATGAGTTAAGAACTTCAAGGTTTGAATATTTTTTCTCAGCTCTCTGCTCAGCAACCCATTGATAAGACATTTTCAATATTTTTCTCTCATGCTGCTTCCTGGAAACTCTTCCGTGAGTGTGCCTTGGTCTCCTTCGCCCGCCCCTGTTTAGCCTGACGCGAACAACAAAGAATCCCTTTTTAGCCTTGTATCCCAAAGCTCTTGCCTTGTCCAATCTCAAAGGCTTCTCAACCTCTGCAATTGCAAGCCCTTCTCGCCATTTTATCATTCTCTCCTTTACAAGTTCCTTGGCATGAGTTTTCCAAGTCTCCCTCAAATGCTGATATAATCCTGTTGTCATAAATATCCCTAATAAAATCGCTTTTTAAACTTTGTCAAAACCCAAGCTTTTTATAGAGTACAGATTAAGCAATGTTATGGCAGCCAAAAAAACATTTTATGTGACAACTGCAATTGACTATGTCAATGCAGAGCCGCACATAGGGCATGCATATCAGAAGATAATTTCTGATATTTTAGCTAGATGGAATGCTCTTCAAGGGAAAGAAGTCTTCTTCCTCACTGGAACTGACGAGCATGGCAAGAAAATACAGAACGCAGCTGAAAAAGCAGGCAAATCTCCCCTCGAATTTTCAAATGAGATGGCTAAAAAATTTGAATCAGCCTGGAAAAAACTCAATATCCAGCCAACAAGGTTCATAAGAACAACGGATAAGGACCATGAGAAGACAGTTGCAGAATTTGTGAATAAGATAAACAAATCAAAAGACATATACAAGGGCACCTATGAGGGATATTATTGCACGCCTTGCGAGACCTATTATACCGAAAAAGATTTGGTTAATGGCTGCTGCCCAGTGCACAAGACAAAAATCGAGCTCTTGAAAGAAGAATCTTATTTTTTCAAGCTCTCAAAATACCAGAAGTTCTTGCTTGACTTGTATAAGAAAAACCCGCAGTTTATTCTCCCAGAAACAAGAAGAAATGAGATAATAAACCGAGTAAAAGAAAGCTTGCAAGACTTATCAATCACGAGAACCTCCTTTTCATGGGGAATTCCATTCCCGCTTGACAAAAAGCATGTAGTTTATGTCTGGTTTGACGCGCTCATTAACTATTACACTGCGATAAACTCGCCAAAATTGAAAAAATTCTGGCCAGCAGATGCTCATATTCTTGGCAAGGACAACGGATGGTTCCATGCAGTAATCTGGCCCGCAATGCTCAAGTCAGCAGGCATAAAACTCCCAAAAACAGTCTTAATTCATGGATTCCTGACATTTAACAGAGAAAAAATCTCAAAATCTCTTGGGAATTCAGTCTCCCCTATTGCTCTTGCAGATAAGTATGGCGCAGATTCAATAAGGTACTTTGTCTGCAGGCAGTTTCCATTTGCAGAAGGCAATGATGGTGATTTCTCAGAGAAAGACTTGGTAAGAAGACACAATGATGAGCTCGCAAACAAACTTGGAAACTTGGTAAGCCGAGTCTCAGGACTCATAGAAACCACAGGCACAGAAAAAACCACAAATAATCTAATCAAGAAGTTCAAAATAAAAGAAATAGGAAATTTGATGGAAACTTACCATCTTGACAAGGCACTCAATGAAATCTTTGCCTTCGTTGATGCATGCAATGAGTATGTCCAGAGCCAAAAACCTTGGGAAACCAAGAACAAGAAAGTCTTATTTGAACTAAAAGAGAGCATCCTGAAGATAGCCGAATTATTGGAACCATTCATACCAGAAAGCGCTGAAAAAATAGTAAAATGCTTCTCATCTAAGCAAATCAAGAAAGCAGAACCTCTCTTCAAGAAAATAGATGTTGATAAAGAAGAAAGCAAAGATATTAAAAAAGAGAAAACAACAAAAATAGAAGGAATAGCTAACATGTCAGACATAGTAAAATACGAAGATTTCGCGAAGCTTGATTTAAGAGTTGCCACAATAAAGAAAGTCGAGGACATTGAAGGGGCAGACAAGCTTTACAAGCTCGAGGTTGAGATAGGAAAGGAAAAGCGCACAATCGTGGCAGGAATAAAAGAACATTACAAGAAAGACGAACTGAAAGGCAAACAAGTCGTAGTCATCTGCAATCTCGAGCCAAGAAAGATGAAAGGAATTGAAAGCAAAGGCATGCTTCTCGCTGCTGTCTCGGAAGACCACAGCAAGGTCATTCTCCTTTCGCCTGAAAAGAAGATAGATTCAGGTGCGAAAGTCAGTTAAATTTAGTTTATTCTAAAATGGATAGAAAAGAATTTGATGAAAGAATAAAATATATGCGCGTGATTAAAAAAAGCATTATAGACTCTGTTGATTCATTCAATAAATTGGATAGAAAAGGCCCTGATTTTCCCATGCAGTCTCAACAATTTGTTCTTGAGATGGATAACTATTCAGAAAGGTTAAATGAACTTGCAGAAGGAACTTATGACCCTAAATTCTCAGAATAACTAACTCCAGTCAAAAATTCTTCCAAAGAAGCCTTTTTCCTTGTACTTTATCCCGGCAATGCTTGCGGCAATCTTCTTGTAAGCTCTTGAAGCCTTGCTGTTTGGATGAGTGTGCACAAGCGCATCTTTCAAGACAAGCGCTTCCTGCATGTTATCATCCTCAGGAATAACACCGATAATTGGCAGTTCAAGCATCTCTTCAACATTTTCTATAGGCATCTCATGCTTTGAACCTCGTACTCGTGTAACAATCACCCCGCGAATCTTCTTCCCCATCTGCTCAATGACTTTTGATGTTTTTAGCGCATCTGTAACCGCAGGAATCTCAGGATTTGTAATAATTATCAGCTCGTCGCTTGGTTCCATTGCAGCAATAGCCTCTTCACCTAAGCCAGCAGCAGAGTCATAGATGATGTAATCAGCCATCCTCTTGAGCTTCTTGCCCACGTCCTTTAACTTTGAGGAGTTTATATTGCCCAAATCCTTGACAGAAAGCGAGCTTGGAATAACCTTTGTTCCTGATTCATGCTCATAAATCGCATCAACAAGGCTTGCTTTCCCGGAAAGCACATGATTCAGGTTCACAGGCACTATTGGCGCCCCAAGATGCAGCCCAACATTCGGCGTAGTCAAGTTAGCATCAAGTATTACAACGTCTTTGCCAAAAAAATTCAGCGCAGCAGCGAGATTTATCGCGCTAGTAGTCTTACCGACTCCGCCTTTCCCAGAAGTAATGGTTATTAATTTTGACATCTTTTAATTTTTCAAGTGCTTGCATTTTTGTTAATGCGCTCACAGAAAAAATTACTTAAGATAACTTATAAACTTTTCTAAGATTTGAGAATACTCCTTAAGCTTGTCAAGGTTTATGTTGATTAGCTGCCCTTTATAAGTAACTCTCAAGTTCACTCCCTTCCTGAATTCATTCTCACGCACTTTCTCCAGCTTTTCTATATCCCTAAACAACTCGTAAAGCTCCAAAGTCTGCTTCATGATAGGCTCATCTGCATATAACTTCATTAATTGCACGAGTTTTGCCCTTGGTGCATCAGAAACAGGCTTCCATTTCTTCTCTTTCTTCGCTTTTTCGACAAGTTTCTCCATACCCATGTCAATCATTATTTTCCATCTGAGAAGGAGATTAATAATTACATCACAAGTCTTTGTGTACTTTAAACTCACGTAGAGTAAGTGGTCCGCACTAATTTTTTCCTTGATTATTTTTTCCATCCACTAAATTCACCTATAAGCAGAACTTAAAATGCCTCTTTTATTTAAATACCTTTCTAAAGACAGCGACGGAGGGCTAAAAGGCTGTTTTCAGCCAGTTTTCGGGATATTCTGGCATATTGTGCCATATTCTCAGCCCCTAATTCAGATACCTCGCCCCTATCCTGCATGATTATTACTTTCCTGTATCTCGAAAACTCAAAACCTGACTCTTTATGCCTCTTTCCCAACTTAATAATCTCACGCAAACCAGATATCTCGAGTTCGTTTAATCCATATCGAGAAATGCACTTGGAAAAGAATAAATCAAAGTTATCTCCCGCGTTCTTAGACAAGTCAATTCTCTTGAACATGTGCTCAAATTTCAAAATCACTTCAATATTCTTCAAGACAGCCTTATTTGTTGACTCAAGAGCCCTAAGCAGCAGTTTGTTATCCCCAACAACAGGTAAAACAACACTAACAAGATGCTCCGCGCTCTCCCCGAGTGCTTTAACCTCTCCAAGTTCATCAATCATTTCAGTGTAAATATTAGCCATCTTTGTATTCTCCCCTTAATTTCAAGCCCCCTCCATGTTGTCTGAACATCTCATAAAGAATCATGCCAGCAGCTACAGATATATTGTAGCTCTCAACCATCCCAACCATTGGAATAAAGACAAATTTATCGCAAATTTGTCTAACCTCCTTAGAAATTCCATCACTCTCAGAGCCAAAAACAAGAATAACTTTCTCTGGAAAGACAAAATTATCAAGTCTCTCTGCATTCTTGTTCAAATCAGCTCCAACAAACACATAACCTTCCTTCTTTTTCTCAGAAACAAAAGCATTCAAATCAGAAACTCTCTCATACTTTATCCATTTATTTGCCGAAGAGCTTGATTTCTTTCCCACATTTTTTAAGTCAGGAAATTTATTGTAAGTATAATACAAATTTATCTTAGATATTCCCAAACCATCAGCAGTGCGGGAAACCGCAGCCACATTATGGGGATCCCAGACATTATCAATAAGAAGTTCAACATCCTTTAGCTTGTTCTTGTAATATTCCTCAACTTTCTTTGCCCTTGGTTCTGCCATGCTTATCTCTTAACTGGTATAAAATAGAGGAACCAAATAAACCATAAAAACCAAAGAGTCCCAAACCAATCCCGAGTCAATAATTCAGGAATTCCCAATAATCCAAGAACCCCTAAGAATCCCAGCATCCAATCTTTTCTTAATTGCTTTTTAGTTTTTACCATTATCATTCACTCAATTTAACAATCGCCTCTGCAATATCATTAGTTTCTTCCAAAGCCTTCTTCGCCTCAGCTTTGCTCTTTCCTGTCTTCTCAGCAACCATCAAGATATCTTCAGCCTTTATCCCTTCTGCTTCTTCTCTCACATCTCCCGAGATTTGGAAGCTTATCTGCCCCTGCATTGTTATTTTTTGCACAGCGGGGTTGTCAATCACAATCTTCTTGCCATCTCCCTCAATGATAACTCTGTTTGCAGGAACATCATCCTGATTGATGCCCATCTGCTTCATCATTGCTTTCATTTTTTTGGGGTCTAATCCCCCGCCAAGTCCGCCAAACATAGTGTTAATGCATAAAGAGTTTTAATCCAAGCACAAAAAGAACAACAATTACAAGAAATCCAATCACATGATAAGGGCTAAGCTGGAACTTGCTCTTGTATTCCTCGTCATATCTCATCAGCCCACCAAAACTGCCGGGCATTGATATCTTGTTGTCTTCTGCCATAAACATCAAAGAAAAAACACCTATAAAAAGTTATCTGAGGATAGTTTTTTATAACCATTAAAAGTAATCTCAAAATGCTTGCAGAGATTATTAACGCAGTATTGACAGAAGAAAGAATATTGTTAAGACTTGCCAGAGGAGAGCTTGTAGAAGATAAAAATGGCATTCTAAGAGATAAAGAAGGCCATTATGCCCAAGAAAACGCAGAACATCATCTAAGCCTCGCTGCTTACTTGAGCAATCCCTATCTCTTTAATCTTATAGAGATGATATCAATAGTCTCTAATCCAATAAAAACAAGGATGATTGATAATTATATTGATTCAAAGCAAGAAACGAAATAATAGTTTTACTTAGCTAACTCAGCAATATCCTTCATCTTGTCAATCATGAAATCAACTTCTTCAGGGGTGTTATAAAGATACATAGATGCTCTTGCGCTGCCTGCAAGCTTATTGGCATTAAACCACGAATGCACGCAATGCATGCCTGAACGTACTGCAATATTGTAATTATCAAGTATAAGCGCTACCTCGTGAGAGCTCATCTTCCCGACATTGAAAGAAACAATTCCCCCTCTCAATTCAGGATTCTTAGGTCCAAGAATATGAACTCCAAGACTATTCAAGCCCTCGCTTAAGCTCTTGTTCAATTCAAGTTCATGCTTTTCAATGTTACTCAAACCAATTTTCTGCAGATATTTCAATGCTTCTGCAAGCCCAACAATGCCTCCATAATTCTGCAAGCCAGCTTCAAATCTCTCAGGCACTTTTTCAGGAATAAAAGAATCATAAGTTGTGTTTGTTACTGTCTCTCCGCCAACAATAAATTGGCTTAGCTTCTCCAAGAGCTCCTGCTTTCCGTAAAGAATTCCCATTCCAGAAGGTCCAAGCATCTTATGCCCTGAGCATGCAAGAAAATCCACATCCAGCTTGCGAACATCAACCTCCTTGTGAGGAGCTGACTGCGCAGCATCAAGCATAACCAAAGCGCCAGCATCATGGGCAATCTTAATCATTTCCTTTGCATTTTGCGTTGTCCCATCAACATTTGAGCTGTGAACAATCGAAACAAGCCGAGTGTTTTTAACTTTCTTCTTGAAATCTTCAATATTCCCAAACTTGAATATCTCGTGCTTGATTCCATGAGTTTTTGCCATTAGCAGCCAAGGCACAAGGTTGGAATTATGCTCTTTGTCAGAAGTCAAAACTTTGTCTCCATGCTTTAATCCGAGCGAATGAGCAACAAGATTCAATCCTTCAGTTGTATTCCTTGTAAAAATAATCTCATTGTCTTTTTTTGCATTTAAGAAATCAGCAGCAACCATTCTTGCCTTTATCACTTCCTCTGTAACCTTGGTTCCAATTTTGTGATGGCTTCTTCCCCCGCACGAAGGATAAAGCTCATAATATTCCTTCATCTTGTTCAAAACAGCAGAAGGACGAAGAGTTGTGCATGCATTGTCAAAATAAACAGGCGCCTTGGCTTGCCTCAGCAAAGGAAAATCTTCACGTATCTTTTTTACATTCATTTTTTACCCCTTCAATTCTGCTTCAATTATCTCCTTTAACTTGGAGTATTCCTGTGGTCCTACATAGGATTTGTTATTTATAAAGAAAGTGGGTGTTCCATAAATTCCAACTTCCATGGCTTCTGAATAAGATTTGTCAATTTCATCCTGTGTCTTGTTAGAGTTCAAGCATTTTGTAAACTTAGTTTCATCCAGCCTGAGCGCTTGTGCAATCTCAATGAACGAACTATTAGTCAGATTCCTGCTCACATCAAACAGCAAGTCATGATAATCCCAATATTGCCCTTGTTCATCAGCACATATTGCTGCCTTTCCAGCCTCAACGCTGTAAGGATGTATCATCAATGGAACATCATGATAAACAAGCCTGACATTTGGATAATTATTCAGCAGTTTCTGAACAACAGGCTCAGCCTCTCTTGTATATGGGCAGCTGTAGCATCCATATTCAACAATTGTAACCTCCGCGTCCTCGGAGCCGCGAGAAGGATATCCGTCAATGCTTGCTTTCTCAGAATGCATCTCACCCTTTACTCCAAGAGTCGAGCATGCTGCCTGCTCAGGATGAACAATATTGAAAATGCAAAAAGCAGAGCTGTCAGGCCCATTGCAATTCCCATATTTAACATAATTATAAATTCCCAATCCAGTAAATACGGCGCTAACAAGCATCAAAACCACAAATATCCAGCTAAGCAAAGTGAAATACTTGTAAAAGAAGCGGGCAAAAGCAGGCCACCACATCAGCTTCGCAGTGAATTTGCTCTTAATCTTAATATCCAAACCACTATCGCATGGCTTGAACTGAAAAGTTTTAAACAAGCATCTAAATGCCTCTGCAGTAAGCATCCTATACT
>CAYGYN010000066.1:0-4730 GCA_964354195.1 Candidatus Woesearchaeota archaeon
ACGTCAATTCACCCTCCTTTCTTTCTCCCTCTCAGCCGGCTGTCAGGGGTCATGATATTCCCCACCCCGGTGTCACGAAGATTCCCCACCCCGTCAGCCCGGAATAGGGTCAGGCTCCGGGGGGTTATCCACATGGCCCGCCGGCGGGTCATGAGAAACCCGCCGAAAGGGCCCTGTGGGTAACCCAAGCCGACCGCCTCGTCCCACGAGAGCTGGACGACTTTCCCTTGGCACACGGTCGGGCGCACCATTCGTGGAGGGGTATCCAGGCACCTCCCCGTCGGAGAAAACGCCTCTACGGCAATCCTCAGAGGTCGGTTTTCCTGATTGAGGGCGATCAACGGGTTGTGTCCCCGAGGGAGCGGTTTTCGGCACCCATGACTTCACGCCGGTAGGACTTGCCCTGGGTCGTGATGATCTTGATGGCCGAGGAGACCAAGCGGTCGAGAATCGCGCCTCCGACCACCGTGTCAGGGAAGATAGCGTACCGGTCTTCGGGAGGGCGGTTGGAGGTAAGGACGGTGGAAGCCCGACCAAGCCTTTCCTCGGCCAGCACGTAGAGCATCTCCGCCTCCCGCTGGTCGAGCTTGCGAAACGCGAAGTCAAGGATGAGCAAATCGACGGCGACGGCCCGCCGCATGATGCGCTCCGCTCCTTCCGAGCTGTCTATTGGGATACCACCCACCTTGAGAAGATGAGCTGTAGGCCCGCCACGACGCATGTATTCTCGCCGAAAGCGCCGACACGGGGGAATGGCGGCAGAAGGTGCTGAAAGCCCCGTTGTCTCGACAGTCTGGCAGAAAAGGCTGTAGGAGATCATAGGCATCAGTTCGACGCCTTCTTGAGTTCTGCCGTGCGCTGGGCATACAGCTTCCTCACCGATTCTCCCTTCAGTTCGATGCGGTGGGCGGTGTGTACGATACGGTCACAGATGGCGTCCGCGAGAGTGGGATCCCCTATGAGCTGGTGCCATTGAGAGACCGGAAGCTGGGAGGCGAACATCGAGGAGGCCCTCCCGTGACGATCTTCGAGGATCTCCAGCAAAGACAGTCGGCTCTGAGCATCGAGGGGTTCAAGGGCAAAGTCATCAACGATCAAAAGTTTTCGCTTCTAAAGCCGAGCGAGCTCTTTGAGGTAGCTGCCGTCCGCCTTGCATAGCTTCAGTTGCTCGAACAGCTTTGCGGCCGACCAGTAGCTCACCGTATAGCCATGGATGCAGGCCTGCTGCCCCAGAGCGGAGGCGAGGAAACTCTTCCCGTTATGGAAAGCTTTCCATAACGGGAATTATGTGAAGTCATCGCTTATGTGAAGTAAGGCAGTCAAACTCCTCTGTTTACAGGCAATAGTGCTCCAGCAACTTTACATAACATTTCAGCGACACAGCTCCGAAAGCCAGGACATGAGGCCTTTATTCTTTTCCCAGTCGGGTACGATTTCTTGTGACGGCACCTCATATGCTCCTTCCAGGGCCTTGCGTTTCTGCTCCGCATCCACCTTCGCGTAGATCTCAGTGGTTGTTACCGAAACGTGGCCGAGAAAATCCCGGATGTAGATCAGTGGCACCCCACTTCTGAGGAGGTGAACGGCCTTGCTGTGTCTGAGGCAGTGAGGGGAGACGGACGCCGGCACATGGCCGCCCTCGGTCATAACTATAGTCTTTATGTGCCTGGCGAGGATGTGCGCGACACCGGCGCGGGTGAGCTTGGACTTTCGGCTGTTCATGAAGACCGGTAGATCAAGTGCACCGCTCTTGCCGATCCATCCCTTCTCCTCGAGGTAGGCTTCCATTATGGATGCTGTCTTCGCGGTGATGGGAACGACCCTGGCCTTTCGACCCTTGCCGTGCAGGGCTACCGTAGCGGGTTGCTCGAGTCTCACATCTCGCACGCGAAGGTCACAGATTTCCTGGACTCTCGCCGCTGAATCGTAGAGCAGCACGAGTAGAGCATGGTCACGCCGGCCTTTCTGTGTCGTAGTGTCCGGTTGGCTTAAGAGCAGATGCAATCCTTCCGGCGAGAAGAAACTCATCGGTCGGTGCGCGAGCCTCTTCATCGGAAGGCCAAGAATCCGCTGGCAATTCAGCAGATGCTCCGGCTCCGTCGCTGCTACGTAGTGGAAGAACGACTTGAACGCAGCCAGACGTTGGTTACGGGTTGCAGCCACACAGTGTCGTTCCCGTTCAAGCCAGGCAAGGTATGAGCTCACCAATTCGGAGCTGATGTCGGAGATCCGGATCTTGTCGGGCTTCATTTTCCTATCGGTCTCGCAGAAGATGAGGAACAGCTTGACCGCGTCACGGTAGGAAGCGATGGTGTTCGTGCTCAGGTTCCGTTGTCCGGGAAGGTAACGCGAAAGAAAGCCGGCGATGTGTCGGGCGAAATCGGTCTCAGCCATGGTAGGCCTCCGGTATGACCCACCCGTACTCCTTCTCTACGGTCCTGATCAGGTGGGGGAACATCGCCGCCGTAAGACGCAGGTAGTGCTGGGACGCTTTGAGGCCCTCATGACCCATGTAGATGGCGAGGTGAGGAAGAGCTGTTGTGAGATCTCGTCCCTCTCGCACCCATTTGTTCAGAACAAAAACAGCATAGGTGTGTCGAATATCATGGAGGCGCGGCCCCTTGCCTCTGCCTCCATGGGAGATCCCCGCCAAGCGCAGCGCTTTTCTGTAGATGGCATAGACGCTTCTCGAGTTGTAGGGCGCACCTTCACTGTTGGGGAAAAACCACTCTGAAGAACTGAAGCCGCGCGTCAACGGGTTCTTTGCCGCATACACTCGGCATCTCTGTGTAAGAGATCCAGCCATGGGAATGATGCGCTCTTTGCCGTTTTTCGTGTTGAGAAGCAGCAGTGTTCCCCCTTCGAGATCGACGTCCTTCTTCTCGATCCGCAGAGTCTCGGTGATCCGTGTTCCGCACCCTATGAGGATACGGAACACCAGGGGAAAGACCAGATCCGAATGGCTTGAGATTCCGCTCTCACACAAACGGTCTACCCTGTCGAGCACCAATCCGAGCTCTCTTTCGGAGAAGATGTAGGGGGTGTAGGCATAGTCGGCGCGTGGGACCAGTCGCTGCGGAACAGCAACAGCATCGTAGCCCATTCGTGTCATGAAGACTCCCAAACCGCGAAGAACGCTGATTCGCTGGTTTCTATTCCCTTCATTCTCCCATGGAGTCTTCTCGATCCATCGGGACAGAAGCCCTGCGGAAAGACAGGGGAGACCCCGGTCGGTGTCCTTCTGGAGATCGACGATGCGACGGAGCACCTGTGCTCCCTTTGCGAAATGGCATCCGGTGGCGTGTTTCTCCTCGATGTAGTCGGCTACCACCTCGGCGAAAGCTCCCTTACCTCGTTCCATGGGGCAGTACCTCCTCGGGGTTGAGAGCGCAATCTCTGAGTCCTTCGATATCGGTATGGAGGTAGATGCCGGTGGCTTCGGATGTGAGGTGTCCGAGCACCGAGGAAATGACCGGAAGCTCAACGCCTTTGGCGAGCATGACACTCGCAAGAGTGTGACGAAGGGAATGCAGACCCTTGGGTAGTTTGGCAGGGATTCTCACCCCTGCCTCCCGCACGCGTCTGGCAAGGATTGCGTTCAGGCCAGCGGAGTGGCAACCGAAGGGGCGTATCGGAACGGTGCTGGTGAGGAACACCTCCGGGAATCCAGAATGCGGCCTACCGTTCTGCAAGTAATCGATGAGGGCCCACCCAACATCTCGCAGCAGGGGCAGTCGCAGAGGAGTGCCGGTCTTGTTCTGCACGATCTCGATCACGTTCTCATTCCACCTCAGGTCGGATAGCTTCAGTGTCTTGACGTCGGCTGAGCGCAACCCGTATCTGGTGATGAGCATGAGGATGGCGTAATCGCGCTTCCCTGCAGGATTGCCCCGGTCTATCGAATTGAGAACGGCAAGGACATCTTCTTGCCGCCATACGCGGGGAAGCCTGAACGGTCGATTTGGCTTCACCGCAGGTAGCTTCTCCGCAAGGTCGTCTCCAGTGAATCCCATCCGGTGGAGATGGCGGAAGAAGACACGCGACGCGACCAACATGGTGGCGACCGTTCGGCTATCCAGCTCAATCTGCGACTTAAAGAAAGCCGATATGTCCGCAGCCGAGATGGCCTTGAGATCTGAGACCCCGTGCTGGTCAAAGAACAGTAGCATCCGTTTGATTCGATTGAGCCGGCCGTATGTTCCCCCCTCAGAGTATCCTGCATCCCGGCACAAGGCGGCGTACGATTCATATCCCTGCTTGAATGGCTCCGGGAGCGCGCGGGCGGCAAGTTTGCCCTGCTTTTTGAGGGCAAGACATCCGTGGAGCTGCCATTCGGTCAGGCACTGACACGCCCGGATCGGAAGGTAGTTCTCTCGCTTGTACGGATCCTCGTTCCCTACGACAAGAACAGGATCTATTCCAAGGGACTCCTTCAGCCATCTTTCACAGACGTCGACGGAATGGTGCTGGATCTGCTTTTCGTCAGCAAAGCGTAGGAGTTTGTCGTACAGTGCCCGATACCTTCTGATCGTCTCGGTGGCGTATCCGAGTCGCTGCAACTCCCCGAGGACAGCCTCGCCCAATTGCTTGATACCTGCTCTCTCCATGTCATCCTCCTCCGAAATGGATTTCCGTGCAGAGTATTATGGAAAGTGCTGGAGCACTATTGCCTGTAAACAGAGGAGTTTGACTGCATTACTTCACATAAGCGATGACTTCACATAATTCCC